>NZ_JBFTSN010000131.1:0-14769 GCF_056400045.1 Paenibacillus sp. 01L418 | reverse complement strand
ATATCGAGCCGCGTTGTTTTCACTTTATTTGTTGTATAATAATGAACAGTGTGCAACGGCCCCGACTTTTCTGCGAGAGGAAAGTCAATCAATATCCTTGTTATGTTCTTGGTGTCAGTAAAATTAGACAAATGACTGCAATTTGGGAGGTTTATTTGCTTTGCTTGAACAACTAAAAAAATCTTGGTTTTCAAATGTACGCGGTGATATTTTGGCGGGCATTACAGTTGCGTTAGCGCTCATACCGGAGTCTATCTCTTTTTCTTTAATGGTAGGTGTTGGGCCAATGGTTGGATTGTACGCCTCCTTCTGCATCGCTGTCATTATTTCCATTGTTGGCGGCAGGCCCGGAATGATTTCCGCTGCGACAGGAGCGATGGCGTTACTGATGGTCTCTCTAGTTAAAGATCATGGCATCGAGTATTTGTTCGCTGCTACGATTTTGGCGGGTGTATTGCARTATATTATGGGCGTGCTCAAGCTAGGGCAGCTTATTCAATTCATTCCGCAATCCGTCATGCTCGGCTTTGTCAATGCATTAGGCATCCTCATCTTCACTACCCAGCTTGTTCATTTTGTGGGTGCTACTTGGATCATGTATGCTCTCGTTGCATTAACATTAGTCATTATCTATACACTGCCTAAATTCACAAAGGTTATACCTTCACCGCTGGCTGCAATTATTATCGTTTCCATTATAGCCGTTGCCATTGGCGCGGATCTCAAAACCGTTGGCGACAGAGGTTTAATCGAAAGTACATTGCCGCTGTTCCATATTCCGGATACGTTATTTTCGCTTCATACGTTGTGGATCATATTGCCGTATTCCTTCTCACTCTCTATCGTAGGAATTTTGGAGTCGCTTTTAACAGCTTCGGTCCTTGATGAAATGACAGATACCACAAGCAACAAAAACAAAGAGGTACGCGGTCAAGGCATTGCAAACATGGTGACAGGCTTCTTTGGCGGAATGGCAGGCTGTGCATTAATTGGTCAATCGGTTATCAATGTGAAATCAGGCGGCCGAACTAGGCTTTCCACCTTCGTAGCTGGCTCGTTCCTGCTCTTTCTTATTATGGTATTAAGTGATGTCGTCAATAAAATTCCGATGGCTGCTTTAGTCGGCGTCATGATTATGGTGTCTATTAGCACGTTTGATTGGAAATCAGTATTTCATATTCATAAAGTTCCACGTACCGATGCGTTAATCATGATCGTTACAGTAGTTATTGTTCTTATCACACATGACTTGTCCAAAGGCGTATTTGCTGGAGTTGTGCTAAGTGCATTTGTATTCGTTGGTAAAATGGCGAAAATCCGTGTTTCCATCGCAGGTGAACGCTCGAAGAATCTTACGTATCATGTAAGTGGACAGTTGTTTTTTGGGACAACCAGTCGTTTTGTGACTCTTTTTAATTATAAAGACGATCCAACACATGTGACTATTAACTTTAGCGGCTCGCATGTATGGGATCAATCCGCGGTGACCGCCATAGCGAAGGTTAAAAACAAATATGAGCAGCTGAACAAGAAAGTTTCATTTACGGGGCTCAATGAGGAAAGCAAATTAATTATACGTCATTTGGGCTTAACTTCATCAGGCGGTCATTAACAAACAAAGCTCATGCAAGTGCACCTGTCGGTGTGCTAACATGAGCTTTTCTAATCATTTTTTATTCCTGTTTTTCTTCCTTAACTAGCTTTTCCTTGGCTGTATCGATGAAGAAATCAAACAGCTCGTCATCTTCCTCTAACAAATCCTCAAGTGCCAGCAGTTCTTCTTCCTTACCTGATTCATGAAGGAAAAACAAGCCATAACCCCACTCTTTGCCTCGCTTGCTGTGCAGTGCAATTTCATACTCATTCTTATGCCCTTCTACCCCGAATTGAACATTGCCTACGTAACCGTCTTCTTTCGAATACGTCATAGTGGCCTGTAATACATTGATGTTAATCACTTCTGTTCTTCCTTTCTCATCGTTCATTACGGTGCGAGCTGATTGATTTGATTTAACAGCTCGTTAATTTTGTTGATCGTATCTGGAATACCCGTCGATTCAAAAGCGGCTCTACCCTGCTCAATATTCGTTAGAGCTTGATCGATACCCTGCTGCAGCGTCGCGTTGTAATCGGCAATCGATTGATGGATATCTTTTGCGTAATCAGGTACCTGCAGTCCCTCATAATGGACAACCTGTTCCTTTAAAGCAAGAAGCTTCTCCTTTAAATCCGTTCTTTTGTCCAAATCCGTCACTGCTTGCTCTGCAAGTGTATTCATATCTTGTCCGAAATCCGTTAACGTTTGTAAGTAATCCGTCGTTTCTGTTGCAAAATTTACCGTTTGACCTACTTGATCAATAATACCACACCCAGATGTCATTAGCATTATGGAGAGCAATATTATCGAAACGCCCCGTTTAATCATAAGCAACCTCCTTGTCATAATCATCCTACTACCGAGATGAACGCCTATTCGAGTTGATGCATACATTACTGTACGATTAACAGCTCATGCTGGTTTCGTGTATGTCACAAGGAGATGATCGAGATGGATATTCATTTATCGGCGATTCACTGGGTTTATTTGACCTTTATTATCGCAATCATTGGATTTATGCTGATGCGACGCGATACAACGCTTATTTGTATTGCCGGAATCTTAGGAATTGGAATACTAGCAACCACATCGGCAAGCGGTTCTGTAAGCGGTATTTTTAACAGCTTTATCTTTGCCATAAAAGAATTGCTGGGAACGATTTTAATTATATCCATCATCGTCGCCATGAGTCGTATCCTTATTCGAACCGGTATAAACGAGATTATGATATCTCCGTTTACCCGTTTTCTTAGAACACCCGCGCTCGCCTTCTGGGGAATCGGCTTAATTATGATGGTAACCTCATTTTTCTTCTGGCCTTCGCCAGCGGTTGCACTCATCGGTGCCGTCTTACTCCCTGTAGCTTTGCGTGTTGGGCTGCCTGCACTCGGAGCAGCAGTCGCGATGAATTTATTCGGACATGGCATCGCCTTGTCTGGTGATTATATCATCCAAGGCGCACCCAAGCTTACTGCGGATGCTGCTGGTATTCCTGTCAGCTCCGTCATGCAGGCCAGCATTCCGTTAGTCATTGTCATGGGGGTTGTCACAACCGTCGCTGCCTACTGGATAATGCGACGTGATCAGAAACTTGGTACATGGCGTGATGGACTTGTCCTTTCAGCCGCAGGGCCAGATCCATCAAACGACCCCAGCTTCGATGCCGACCGGAATGCGCTGTCACTGAGTACAAAGCGCTGGCTCGCAGCACTTATTCCTTTGTTATTCGCACTTGATGTGGCAGCCATGTTCGTGCTTAAGCTTCAAGGCGGTGATGCCACTGCGCTGATTGGCGGAACAGCCATACTCATTATGCTGTTCATTACAATGCTGACACACCGTGGCAAAGGGTTCGAGAAAACGACTAGTTATTTAATTGAAGGCTTCCTATTCGGCTTCAAAGTATTTGGACCGGTTATACCGATTGCGGCTTTCTTTTACTTGGGCGACTCTGGATTTCTGGCCATGTTCGGCGACAAGCTTCCTGAAGCGTCGCACGGAATAGTTAATGACCTCGGCATTGCCCTTGCTCATGTCGTGCCCGTTAATGGAGTTGTTGGCTCGATTACGTTAACAGTAGTCGGAGCAGTGACAGGCCTTGATGGCTCAGGCTTCTCTGGTATCTCGCTTGCAGGCTCGATCGCGCAGCTCTTTGGCCACGCCATAGGCTCCGGGATTGCCACTTTGACGGCTCTTGGTCAAGTTGCTGCAATCTGGGTAGGCGGCGGTACAATCATTCCTTGGGCGCTTATCCCTGCTGCAGCCATTTGCGGGGTAGATCCGTTTGAACTTGCGCGTCGCAATTTAAAACCGGTGCTCATCGGTCTTTGTGTGACAACGATCGTTGCTATGTTCTTGATTTAGATCGCTTTCGTTGACGATAAAATACGGAGATGAGTGATACTACAGCAACACCGCCAAGGCCTATGTACCAGCCTTGTGTTAATGAGCTTTCCGTTTTCTGCAAGGGGATCTCCGGCTGCGGCGGCAATGAACCAATACCCAGCAGCTTGATATGTTCATTTGCTTCACTATGCAATAAAGTTGCGCTGCAGAGTGCATGTAGCGATTTTCCAGTTGTTTTTGCGTAAACCAAATAACGTTCTCCTTCTTTAAACGTATAGCCACAGCTGTCTTTGCTTTCAGCCGTTTTCACTTCAAGCGTTGGAGCAACATGTCCTTTCCACACTTCATTGACTTGGAAGCTGGCTTTGACCGCTCTCTCAGAGGAGCGAAACAAGGATTGTGAGGATGTTTTAACGGAAGTTGCCGTTCCTTCAAACACTGCGTCACTTTTGATTTTGCTCTCCTCCACCGTACCTGGTTTTACGCAAGAACAGGCTTGGACATTCGATGGCATAATCAATAAGCTGCTAATAAAAAATATGAAAATGAATCCAACTGAAAGTCTCTGTTTTTTATTAATCATATCTACTCCCCCAACCTTTTCTCTATAGCAGGCATTTATGCCTTTAGGTTAAGACGGTTTCTTTTGGGAAAATGTTTCATTTATAGCAATGAAAAAGCTGTTTCTCCCGTAGTGGAAGCTACGATCGAAACAGCTTTTTTAGTTATTATCCTTTTGCCTTTTGCTTGGATTCCTCTACTAGCGATACTTTTGCTGGCCAGAACGCTCTCTTGCCTAGTAAAGTCGTAATAGCCGGTACGAGGAATGGACGAACGATAAAGGTATCCATTAATACCCCAATCGCTGTTATGAGGCCAAACTGGACAAGCACTTGGATAGGAAGCGTCGCAAGCACGGCAAACGTAGCTGCAAGAATAAGTCCTGCTGAAGTGATAACACCGCCCGTTTCGCTAACCCCTTCTTTGATGGCTTGCTTCAGCGGCAGCGTTTTGCTCTTTTTCCAAATGCTTGAGATCATAAATATATTGTAGTCTTCACCAAGCGCAATGAGGAAAACGAATGCATAAAGCGGAATTGCACCTTGAATGGCGTCAACGCCCATGATGTAATGCAGGATCACCCAGCCCAAGCCTAGTGCGGCTGCATACGACAGCAATACAGTGCCGATTAAGTATAATGTTGCAGTAATGGATCTTAAATAAGCAAACAGCAGAATCATGATGAGTCCGATAACTAAAGGAATAATGACATTATTATCATGATCCGTCAGCACCTTAGCATCATATTGTGTAGCTGTCTGGCCAGCGATCCATACTTTTTGATCAGCCTCAGCAACGTTTCCATTCGTAAGCGCAGCTTCTGCCGCCGCACGGAGTAACGGAATCGTCTCCATTGCTTCCTGGGAATATGGATTCGTATTCAAGATGACCGTATACGATAGTAAATTAGGGTCATTAACGCTCGGCTGCGGCTCCTGAACATGATCTACAAGCGGGACAGCAGCAAGTTTTTCTGCTAACTCAGGTACTGCACCATCCGTCGCAGCAACCACTGTAATCGGCGCTAAATCTCCTGGCGTAAATGACTTCGAAATCACTTCAAACCCTTCTCTTGAAGGCATATCCTCTGGAAAAGAAGACAGCAGATCATAAGTAAATTTAATTTGACTGGAGAAGCTTGCGAAAATTCCTAGTATCAAAACAGAGGTGATAACGACCATCCACGGCTTCGTTATTACGAGATTTCCAATTTTGGAGCCGAGCTTTTTCTCCGAATTCGGCTTACGGTACACTTTTCCTTTTTTGTCCGCATGTGCATGCCCCATCGCATCTGTACGCGGGATAAACGGGTAAAAGGAAGCTCTTCCAATAATCGAAAGCAATGCCGGAACCAGCGTCAAACTTGCGATTCCCATAATAAGGATCGATAAACTGAATGGAATTGCGAAGCGATCATAAGCACCGTACTTAGCCGCAAGCAAAGCTAGCAAAGAAAGAACTACCGTAAAGCCGCTCATTGCAATAGCACCTGAGGCGTCCTTGAACGATCGTTTTAGTGCTTTCATTTTGTCACTTTCACGAGTAAGCTCTTGACGGAAATGCGAGATGAAAAATAAACAATAATCAGTACCCGCTCCGAATAAGARCACAGTCATAATGGATATAGCTTGACCATCCACCGTTATCCAGCCTTCACCTGCCATAAAGCCAAGCAATGGTCCTGTAACAGCATAAGCAAATCCAACACCAATTAGTGGAATGATAGCAAGAATCGGTGAGCGGTAAATGAGGAGCAGCAAGACTAGTACGATAAGTACTGTTGCGATCATCAGTGATACATCCGCTCCTTTGAACAAATCGGTTGCATCAACCGAAATACCAACTGGACCACTGACACGCACGCTTAATTCAGCATCATCATCGATAGGTATGGAAAAAGGTTCTTTACCTGATGCTTCTCCGATGATAGCTTTAATGGACTCAATATTTTCCTTCAAAACTTCAGTTTCTGTTGCTTCACCGAACTGAATCGGCTGAACGAGTGTCGTTCCGTCCTCAGAAGCAAATTTTTGCAAAGCAGGTAAAGGCATTTGATGAAGAGGTATAACCTCGCCTTGCTCTTTCAACGGATTTTCAACAATCTTCTGCGTCGTTTTTTGAATAAGCGCATAATCCGCTTCTGTTAAGCCGCCTTCTCGATGCCAGACCACCAATGCTGGAATGCCAGAGGAGCTTGGAAACTTATCTTTTATTAACTCATCAGCGACAACGGACGGGCTGTCAGCCTCTAGGTTTGGAGCATTGCTTACTTCTTTGTCGCCCACAGCTGGCAGAAATACAGTTACCAGCCCGGCTAATACAATCCACGCAACTAATGTTATCCACCTTGTACGTCGTCCAGCGACCATTCCTGCTAATCTTTCGATCATTTGACAAATCCTCCATTTCACATTACGACTAATATCGTTTAAAATTAACTCAAGCGATAATTTAATTATATATACCGAAAGGTTAATTAATCAATTCATATTTATTACAATTTGATGAATGGAGGGCATGTCGATGAGCGAGGACCAAATAAAACGCAAACCAGGCCGGCCCAAAGGCACAGGTTCAATTCAGACGATGCAGCAAATTTTGCGCACAGCAGCCTTTTTATTTATGGAGCAAGGTTTCGAAAAAGTTTCATTAGAAAGTGTAGCCCAAGCATGCGGGGTTACTAAAGCAAGCGTTTATTATTATTTTAATAATAAAAGCGTTTTGTTCACGGAATGTCTTCAATTTGTTCTAAAGATGGCTTATGATCAAACTTCAAAAATTGTTAGCAGCACCGGGTCACTGAAGGAAAGAATGCTTGTTGTTGCTGAGCGCCATATGAACAATGCTCATGTTGAGTTTGAAACGATGATGCGGGAAGCATCCAGCGGTTTGACTGAGGAGCAAATAACGAGCATTCGTACGAGTGAGCAAGCGATACACGAATTAATTGGGAGTGTATTTCAGAAGGCAATGGACGAGGGCGAAATCAAACGGGGTGATTCGATGTTGCTTGCTCATGTCTTTACAGCTATGTTAACGGTACGAAACCGTAAAGAAATCATTAATAATGAAAAAACAGTGGAACAAGCCGCGTTCGAAATCGTAGAACTATTGTGGGCAGGACTAGAGCCTCGCTCGCAATCTTATTAAATGGAGGTTTTTTAATGCTTAAAACCGCAATGGGTCGTCTGCGGGTCGTTGGTTTCATCGAAGGGTTATCTTTTCTATTACTACTTTTAATAGCAATGCCCCTCAAATACTGGGCTGATATTCCAGAACCTGTGACTATTGTAGGCGGACTTCATGGCCTCTTATTCGTTCTTTATATCCTTGCTGTCTTCCATGTTTGGATTAAACACCGCTGGTCGATTCTCAAGGCAGCAGCAGCGTTTATCGCAGCTTTCCTTCCATTTGGCACATTTATTCTTGATAAGAAGCTGCTTCGCGATCAATAAGTTAAAGAGGTTATTCCGAGCAATTGGAATAACCTCTTTTTTTATACTAATGATGGAAAAATGAAGTGAACTCGCCTACTAAGCATGATAGAATAAATGTAAAACTAAAGGAGAGTGTTTCATGATGGGTATTATTATAAATAGAGTAGGAGCAATCTTTGTTACGGTCAGCGATATTGAAAAAGCTCGTGAATGGTATTGCTCCATTCTTGAATTGGAGCCTACCTATGATATCATTGCAGGTCATTTATGCTGTATTCCTTTAGATAACAACGGCCAAAACCTTGTTTTAGACAGTAAAATCTATACAGAAGATACTTATGCAAGAACACCTATTTTTCATTTTAATACGGATGACATCCATGCTGCTTTTCAGTTCATGCGTGATAAGAATGTAGAGCTTGTAAGCGAAATTGAACATGGTCACTTTTTCAGCTTTAAAGACCCCGACGGAAACCTGCTTATGGTTTGCAAATGCTAAAAAAATAGCTAACTGCATTGATTATAGGCCTAACCAAAACCTTTTAATAATATTGCCATTTTCCTCTACGAATTCTGATTCCAACACGCCACCGTTTTTTAAAATCGTTTTTTCTGAGCCGGTATTCCCTTTATCACAAACAACTAGAACTTTTTGATGACCCCAATCTTTTAACAGCTCCAACGTATTTGATAATATGATATTGGCATACCCTTTTCTTCTCTCCGATGGACGAACGCCATATCCGATATGGCCGCCTTGATTGAGCAGTTTTTCATTCAATCGATGCCGAATATTAACCGCTCCTACAATTAAGTTGTCCTCACTTAGGAGCCAATAAGTGGAATGAGGAACACGATCACTGCTTGATATTTTGGATTCAGTATCTTCAGCATACAAAAAATCTATCATGGCATTAAAATCTTCCGGTTCTCTCTCAATGACCCACGGCACCATATCTTCACCGCTCTTTATCCAGTCCTCATAAAAGGATATATACGCGTCGCGGTATTCGATCGTTGGTTTAATTAATATCGCTGATTTCGGCATAAGCACGCTCCACTCCGATGATTTTTACCAAATTAACACATTTAATGAATAGGGTCAATCTTATTTCATCGATGATTCATCGTGCTCTTCATAACAAAGAAGACTAAGGCATAACGCCCTAGTCTTCTTTTGCTTAATTTATACTTATTAGTTATGGAATTGTTGACCATCATGAACAGCCTTTACATAACCCGCGCGGATTACGAAATCTCCAAAATGTTCGCCCGTTTCCCGTTCCTTTGCATACTGATTAATAATCGGTTTTAAAGTATCGAGAATTTCGGTCTCATCGATATTTTCACGGTAAAGCTTGTTTAATCTATCACCTGCATAGCCCGCGCCCATATACATATTGTATTTGCCGAGTGCCTTGCCGATAAATGAGATTTCTCCAAGGGCTGGTCTAGCGCAGCCGTTCGGGCATCCAGTCATCCTAATGTTGATCTCCTGGTCACGCAGCCCTGCTTCATTAATAATCGGCTCCAGCTTATCGATCAGTGTTGGAAGGTACCGTTCTGCTTCCGCCATAGCAAGACCGCAAGTCGGCAACGAAACACAAGATAATGAGCTTCGGCGCAGCGCAGAGTGCTGCGTACCGTCCGTAAGTCCGTATTGCTCTGCTAGCTCAGTAATTTTGCGTTTCTTCTGGCTGCTGACATTACCGATAATAAGATTCTGATTCGGAGTAATGCGGAAGTCGCCTGTATGAACTTTGGCGATTTCGCGTAAACCCGTCATTTGCGGGTTGCCTTCTTGATCCTCAATACGTCCGCTCTGGATAAACAGAGTCAAATTCCATTTGCCGTTGCTTCCCTTCAACCAGCCATAACGGTCTCCGTTATTTTGGAATTGATAAGGGCGTACCTCTTCAAGCTGCCAGCCAAGACGGTTTTGCAGCTCGGTTTTGAACCATTCAATCCCATGACGGTCAATCGTATACTTAAACCGAGCGTTTTTGCGAACCGAACGGTTACCATAATCACGTTGAATCATAACAGTTTTCTCTGCTAACTCGACAATTCGCTCCGGCGGACAGAAGCCAATCACTTTACCAAGCTGCGGATAAGTCGTTGTATCGCCGTGTGTCATCCCCATACCGCCGCCAACGGAAATGTTAAAGCCCTTCAGCTTGCCATCTTCCACGATTGCAATGTAGCCGATGTCTTGAGAGAATACATCCACATCATTAAAAGGAGGAATCGCAAATCCAATTTTGAACTTACGCGGCAAATATACAGGTCCGTAGATCGGCTCTACTTCCGCTCCATCCTCTTTACCATCGATTACCTTTTCTCCATCCAACCAAATTTCATGATAAGCGCGAGTACGCGGTGCCAAATGATCATTCACTTGACGTGCCCAGTAGCTAACTTCCTCATGATGGTTCGATTGAAAAGGATTTGGACTGCACATAACGTTCCGATTGACGTCACCGCAGGCAGCAAGAGTAGTCATCAGCTCGCTATTGATTTTTTGAAGTGTAGGCTTCAAATTCCATTTCAAAATGCCATGCATTTGGAACGTTTGACGTGTCGTGAGACGCAAAGTCCCGTTGCCGTACTTGTGAGCTAATTCATCCATGGCAAGCCATTGATCAGAGGTTGCTACACCGCTTGGCAGTACTACCCGGATCATGAATTGAAATGCGGGCTCCAGCTTCTGCTTTTCACGCTCGTTGCGCAAATCTCTGTCATCCTGCATATAACTTCCATGAAACTTCAACAACCGATTGTCATCCTCAGGCAAACCGCCTGTAATCGGATTGCTCATCGTTTCTACTAATGCGCCGCGCAAATAGTTGCTTTCGCTTTTGATATGCTCAACTTCACTTGGCGGTCCACCGATAGGTTTTACCAACTGCTCTTTCGCCATTGTTGCTGTCTCCTCTCGCAATCATTCAAGTACTCTTGTTGTTATCTATTTATTAATAAACATCACGTTGGTAACGTTGTTGATCCTGCATATCAGTCAAGTAAGCTGCCGCTTGCTCAGCGCTTAATCCGCCCTCTTGCTCAATGACAGTTAGTAAAGCCGTATGCACATCATGTGCCATATGTTTCTCATCACCSCAAATATATACATAAGCGCCGGCTTGAAGCCATTCGAATAGTTCACGGCTCTTCTGCAGCAAACGATGCTGTACATAAACCTTCTCTTCCGTATCGCGGGAGAAAGCCACATCAAGTTTGGTCAAGACGCCGTCTTTAAGCATTCTTTGCCAATCGGTCTGATATAGGAAATCCGTAACAAAGTGGCGATCACCATAAAACAACCATGATTTTCCTTCTGCGCCAATTTCCTCGCGCTCTTCAAGGAATGCACGGAATGGAGCAACACCAGTACCTGGACCAATCATAATAATTGGAGTATTCGTATCCGCAGGCAGCTTGAAATTCGGATTTTGTTGGATATAGATCGGCAGACTGTCGCCTGGTTGTACACGCTCTGCACAATGTACGGAGCATACCCCATAACGCTCACGACCATGAGACTCATAACGAACAGCTCTCACGGTAAGATGAACCTCATCTTCATTCGCTTTAAAACTGCTGGCAATGGAATAAAGTCTTGCTGGCAGCTTACGCAAGATAGCAACAAATTGTTTTGCGCTTCCTTGCCAAGGCTCAAAATCCTGCAATAAATCAAGCAGATCCCGACCGTTAATGTAGCTTCTAAGCGCTTGCTCTTGCCCTTGAGCTAGCAGTTCACGAAGTGCTGGGTTCGAAGTCAGTTCGGCTGCTTGCGTGATCAGCGGTTTCGTTAGAGCTGTAATTTCATAATACTTAAGTAGAGCTTCACGCAATGAGCCTTGCTCACCGCTCTTATTGATCGGAACAACTTCTTCAGCGTTCCAATTCATTTGCTTAATAATCGCATCCACTAGCTCTGGATGATTTTCCGGATAAATACCCAGGCTATCCCCTGGCTCATATTGTAAATTAGATCCTTCAAGCGACAGCTCCAAATGACGAGTTTCCCGATCAGAGCCGCGGCCATTCAAGTTAATATTCGCAAGAACTTCAGCCTTAAAAGGGTTGTTTCGCGAATAGGCGGATTGTTCTGGTGTTGTTTCGCTGCTAGTTTGCGCTATAGCTGCAGTCGTTCCCGAGGCAGCATTCAAACGATCATTTAATGAGCTGATAACCTCTGCTGACCAACCAGCAACAGCCTCATCGTAATCGAGGTCACAATCTACACGAGGAACAAGACGTTTTGCGCCAAGCTCTTCAAGACGTTGATCAAAGTCTTTACCCGTTTGACAGAAAAATTCATACGACGTATCGCCAAGCGACAAGACAGAAAAGCTTACATTTTCTAGCTGTGGAGCTCGCTTGCTGTAAAGGAACTCGTGGAAGCTCTTCGCATTATCCGGCGGTTCCCCTTCACCATGAGTACTGACAACCAAAAACAGGTTTTCGACTTTTTTCAAATTGTTCGTCTTAAACTTATTCATTGGCGCAAGTGTTACTTGCAGACCCTGTTCTTCCAGCTTGCGCGATAAGCTGGTAGCTACCCGCTGGCAATTGCCGGTTTGAGAGCCAAACAATACAGTTACCTCACGGGAAACCGCTGGTTGACTGATAGCCGAAATAATTTCTGCAACTGCTGCTCCCCCGGAGACAGCCTGCACATCCGCACTAATCGTTAACGGACCTGCTGATGCTTGACGAGCAAACAAATAACCTGTCAGCCAAATTTGCTGAGACTCCGTTAGTGATGGTACAAGGCGATTCAGAAGGTCAACTTGCTCTTGATTAAAAGGACTGTTCGTTACCTGAAGTTGCAACAATATCCACCTCTCATAAACATAAAATCATCATTAGTTTTCATAGTCAGACAAGCAAAAACGCCTTCGGCGTCCTCTAGACGCTGAAGCAGCTTTGACGGAGAAATATAAGCCCTTTATAAGCTAACAAACTTATAAATTCTTATATTTTAAAAATAGTGCTTCAGAAGTGCTTCAATAATTATTAACCTAACATAATCAGACAAATCCATCAACGATGATTTCATGCTCCTAAATTACAATTTTATGGAAAAAGATCGTTATTCATCCACAAAACAAAGAAATCAGGGCAATTTGCCCTGATTATCTCGGATTTATTAGAAAAAATGATCGATTGGATATAAATTAATGATAGGTGATCCAAGCGAATTTTTGCTACATTATATGTAGTTGAAAATCATTCTCGATAATTTTGTCGAAAATCAGTGTTTTCTCCATTTATAAAATAATAAAATAAAAAAGTGCTGCGAGCGCAAAACGATAATAGGCAAACCATGAAAGTCTAATTTTTTTCATCATGTTTATGAACGTTACGACCGCAATCATCCCTACAACAAATGCAGCTATTAGTCCAATTAGAAACAGAGGCAAATCCGACATCGTGAGAAACTCTCTGCTTTTAATTAGGTCTATTCCGCTCGCCCCAGCCATAATCGGGACGGATACTAAAAAAGTAAATTCTGCCGCAGCCTTCTGGCTTACACCAAACAGCATGCCGCCAGATATCGTCGAGCCTGAACGAGAGAAGCCCGGCCATAATGCGAGTATCTGAAAACATCCAACAGCAAAGGCCTGTTTGTAGGTAATGTCATCAAGCTCCTCTGCAGTCGGCTTCTTTCGTACACGATCGGCGATAATCATCAGTATTCCGCCCGCCACAAGACCAATCAGCACCTTCTCAGCAACGAACAACTCGCCTTTTATAAACGAATGAAGCAAAACAGCACAAGCTCCCGCCGGTGCCATTGCAATAATGATGTGAAGAGCATTCAAACCCGAATTCTTGCCTACCTTGAAATTAAGTAAACTCGCAAACCGATTTCGGTATAACACAAGCACAGCCAGCACAGCGCCAAATTGAATGACCACCTCAAAGGTTTTCGCTCGATCACCTGTGAAATTCAACAGCTCCGCTGTTAAAATCAAATGACCCGTTGATGAAACTGGTAAAAACTCAGTAAGGCCCTCCACGATACCCATAATAATCGCATTAATTAGATCGCCCAACGCCCAATCTCCTCCTAGAAATAGACTGAAAATTACTCACTCTATACAAGCCTATGCATGTCCGTAGGTTCCCATTTCATTTTCGATCAAATCGGTATGAATTTCGATTTTTCGGATTCGATTGTCGTCACGTTCACGAATAATGAAGGTCATATTCCCATAGGTCCACGGCTCTCCGATAGGAAGCTCGGGCTTCTGATTAAAGAGCCAACCGCCTACTGAATCTACTTCTTCACTTTCAAGATCAGTTCCTGCAATTTCGTTCCAATCACTAATCAGCGCCTTGCCGTTAACCAAATAACGCTGCTGCTCAATATATTCGATTTCTTTCACTTCATCCTCATCAAACTCATCACGGATTTCTCCTACGATTTCTTCTATGATGTCTTCGATGGTGATGAGCCCCGCCGTTCCACCATACTCGTCCAACAGAATTGCGATTTGAACGCGTTCCTGCTGCATTTTGCGGAGCAGCTTATTTATCGGCATGACTTCAGGAACCGACATAACGGGCTGAAGCAGAGATGTTACGTCGATATCTCGATTTGTTTCATAGCGGAGAAAAAATTGCTTTGTATTTAATATCCCAATGATGTTGTCTTTGCTTCCTTTGGCCACAGGGAAACGCGTGTATTGCTCTCTTATTATAATTTCGAGGTTCTCCGCACGAGTATGATCCACATACAAACAGGCCATATCCGTCCGAGGAACCATAATTTCTCTCGCAAGCCGCTCATCAAACGCAAAAATCCGGTTGACATAGCCA
>NZ_JBFTSN010000130.1:0-14794 GCF_056400045.1 Paenibacillus sp. 01L418 | reverse complement strand
GTATGAAAGAAGCCGCTGCGAAACGGCAGTTCTCTTGTATCGCATTTACAACCAGCAGCCTTAAAACGCGAGCCTGGTCCCCCGGGGGACCAGGCTTTTTTCGATACCCCAGAAGCGGCGAAGGAGGTGGTAGGATCGAATAAATAGGGATTGGAGCATCGCGGTATCATCCATTTTTTGAGGAGGGAATTTATGTTGGTTAAAGGAAGAAGACAGGTTTACGTCATCCTATTGCTTGTTCTGGTTCTTATCTCAACGCAGCTCTCGTTATCACCATCCAAGGTATCGGCAGCTGGCAATTTGGCGCTGAACAAAAGTGTAACGGAAAGCAACCATACTCAGAGCTATATAACTTCAAACGCAACAGATGGCAATCAAGCAAGCTATTGGGAGGGAGCTGCAAGCAGCTATCCGAACTGGATTAGGGTCGATTTGGGCAGCAGCCAAGCCATCAATCAAGTAGTTCTTAAGCTGCCGCTTGCTTGGGGTGACCGTACGCAAACTTTATCTGTGCAGACTAGCAGTGATGATACAAACTACAACACCATTGTTGCTTCTGCGGCCTATACTTATCAATCCGGTACAAATGCGGTCACCATCAACTTTACAAGCACCAATGCGCGTTATGTCAAAATAAATGTGACAGCTAATACTGGAGCAACTGGCGGACAAATATCGGAGCTTGAGGTGTATGGACCGACCGTTGTAGCAACGCCAACGCCTTCACCGAGAGCGACGGCAGTTCCAACAGCTACACCTGCTCCAACAGCTGCGCCAGGCTCGATATCGGCTTTTGTTCAAACGGCAGCTTCCGCCTTTAACAGTCAATTTGGCACGCAATTGGAAAACTCCAGTGAAGGCGGTCAAAATGTCGCCTATGTGGACAACGGGGATTACCTTGTATTTAACAATGTGAACTTCGGGAGCGGAGCCTCATCGGTTGCGCTGCGTGTGGCAAGCCAAACAACCGGCGGCAATGTTGAAATTAGACTGGACAGCTTGAATGGCACGCTGGCAGGTACTTGCGCGGTAACGACTACGGGCGGCTGGCAGTCATGGACAACCAAAAACTGCTCCATTAACACAATAAGCGGAGTCCATAATCTATATTTAAAATTTACTGGAGGAGCAGGTAATCTGTTTAATATCAACTGGTTCAAATTTGCTGCTGCCGCAATTGGCGGCGATGTAGTCGGAAAGGTGTTTGCGGGTTACCAGGGCTGGTTTACCGCTGGGGGTGACGGATCACCTCTAAACAACTGGACACATTGGTCCAAAAACAATAATAATCTGACAGCGAACTCCAACGTAAACTTCGAGATGTATCCAGATTTAAGAGAGTATACGAAGCTGTATCAAACGAACTTAGGCAATTTAGGCAACGGTCAGCCAGCCAAGCTGTTCTCCTCTTATGATCAAGAAACGGTGAACAAGCATTTTGAATGGATGCAGACATACAACATTAGCGGCGCAGCGCTGCAAAGATTTGGGGCGGATGCAAACTATGCGCCGAATAATTGGAATCAGAACCGCGACAGCGTAGCTGTGAAGGTGAAAAATGCTGCTGAAACCTATAACCGCAAATTTTATGTGATGTATGACATTACGGATCTCAATCCAAGCCAGTGGGTCAATGCGGTCAAAAATGATTTTACCAACAATGTTGTTGGCACGATGAATTTAACCTCATCGACTGCCTATGCCAAGCAGGACGGTAAGCTGGTCATCTGTATTTGGGGGATCGGGTTTACCGATCGGCCGGGAACAGCAGCGGAATCCGCAGACTTAATCGCTTGGTTCAAAAACCAAGGCTATTATGTGATCGGCGGCGTTCCTACCCATTGGCGCAATGGGGATAACGATTCGAAGCCTGGTTTCCTCGATGTGTACAAATCGCTTGATATGCTATCGCCTTGGTTTGTCGGTCGGTTTAGCCAGCTAGCGGGCGCTGATCATTACAAGACGAATCAATGGGCGCCGGATTTCGCATTTACTCAGCAGAATGGCATCGTATATCAGCCCGTGATTTGGCCGGGTTTTGCATGGAAAAACATGAAAAACGGTCCCGTCAACGAAATTCCTCGTCTGCATGGCGATTTCATGTGGCGACAGGCTTACAATTTAAAAAGTTTAGGCATCAATACAGGTTATATTGCGATGTTTGATGAATATGACGAGGCGACGGCGATTGCCAAAGYCGCCGAGAACAGCTCGATGATTCCGAACAATCAATATTTCCTTACGCTCGATGCGGATGGCGTAGCCGTATCCTCTGATTTCTATTTGCGGTTGACTGGCGATATTGCACGTCTCTTCAATAATGAAATCCAATTAACCGTAAATCATCCGACTAGTCATCAGTAAACAATCACAGCTTTAAATGAAAAGGCGCTCCCCTAGCGGGATCGCTTTTTTCATGATTATAATAGAGAGATAGTAGGAGAGGAGAGATTGTTTTGAACAACATTAAACATATTATTTTTGACTTTGATGGTACACTGGCTGATACTTGGCCGGTGATGTTTCAAGTGATTTCAGGTGTATTCCAGAGATATGATGGCAGGCAAGTGTTGATTGAGGATATGTACGCATTGGCAGGGCCGACGGAGCTTCAAATTATTGAACAGCATCTAAGCAATCGCGAGCAAGTGGAAGCAGCCATAACCGAATATGTAGCTGAATACGAGCAGCGCCATGAGGAGCTCGTAGAGCGAAATACGGAAATAGCTGATTTGCTAGTCTCATTGCGGCAATCAGACATCGGAATTGCCATGTTCACAGGCAAATCGCGGCGTACGCTCGATATTTCGCTGGACAAGCTGGGCTGGGAGGTTAGCTTCGACAAGATTGTAACGGGCGATGATGTGGAGAAGCGCAAGCCATCAGCGGAAGGGATCCATCTTATATTAAACGAGCTTGGCTGGGCAAAGGAAGAAACTATTTTTGTCGGAGACAGCAACGATGATATGATGGCAGGTCAAGAAGCCGGAATACGTACCTTTGCTGCTCAGTGGATGGCTGTCGTGCAGGATAAAGATTACCGCGTCCTGCCGGAGCGAATTTTTAACGAGGTGGAAGCGTTCAAGCGGTTTGTACTTGAGCAATTAGAGAAAGTCTAATTTTAAACAGGTAAAAAGAGAGTATCCCATATATGGGATGCTCTCTTTTTTTATATTGTAAATACTAAGGCAATAAGCATCATAGGATTAGGAAAGAGGCTAACAATAGGACAGAAAGTTTAAAAATGCCTCATGTGGAATGCCGTGTGTTTGACTTAAACTAAACGAGACACGGAAAGGAAAGGTGAGGGCATGGCGAAAATAACGGGAATCAAATGTATTCGAACGCGTAAGAACGGAACTTGGACGATCGTAAAGGTGATGACCGATCAAGACGGGCTTTATGGACTCGGCTCGGCTTCGGATGTCTACAATCCGGAAGCCGTTGTACAAGTTATTGAGCAGTTGCTGGCGCCGCTTCTGATCGGCAAAGATGCCGCTAACATAGAAGATTTGTGGCAGACAATGTATATGTGCGGCTATTGGAGAAACGGAGCTATTTTGCATACGGCAATCGGCGGTATTGATATGGCATTATGGGATATAAAAGGGAAGGAAGCGGGATTGCCGGTCTATCAATTGCTCGGCGGGGCAAGCCGCGCGGCTGTGCCTTGTTATGGACATGCAGGGGGATCGGATATTTCCGAGCTCAAAGAGGATGTGCAGCGTTTTATGGAGGAGGGCTATACCGTCATCCGCGTGCAGATGGGCGGGTATGGGGGAGGCGGCTTCATTAACGCTGACAAAGCGAACCTGCCCGAGCGAGCTTGGACAAAAGGTCCTGTGTTTGACGAGCAGGCTTATTTGAATGCTATTCCGAACATGTTCGAGCAATTGCGGTCAGCGTTTGGCATGGGTATCCAGTTTACGCATGATGTACATGAGCATTTGTCTCCTATCAATGCGATTCAGCTGGCGAAGCGGGTTGAGCCCTATGGTCTGTTCTTTCTTGAAGATGYGCTCGCACCGGAGCAAATTGGCTGGTATCGCCATCTTCGTCAGCAGAGCGCAACGCCGCAGGCGGTTGGCGAGCTGTTCGTGAATCCGCAGGAGTGGACGGAGCTAGTCAAGGAGAGGCTGATCGATTTCATTCGCGTTCGCGTCTCGAAAGCTGGGGGCATAACGCCATGCCGCAAAATAGCAGCGCTGTGCGAAGCGTTTGGCGTGCGTACCGCGTGGCAGGAAGGCGGAGAGAATGATCCCGTTAACCAAGCGGCAGCGGTACATCTTGATATGGCGATATGGAATTTCGGCATTCAGGAAGTGAACCATTTTAGAGCGGAAGAGCTTGATGCCTTTGACGGGCATATCGTTAGAAAGGGCGGTTATCTTTACCCTTCGAACAAGCCGGGTCTTGGCATTGAGCTGGATGAGTTAAAGGCGCAGCTGCTCGTTGGGGACAACTGGAATCGCTCCGCATATCACAATCCTTATCACCTGGATCGAAAGGCTGACGGTACGCTTGTGCGGCCATAATACAAAGTTGAAAATTGGAGGTGCTTCTTCTATGAAAACAATCGCAGTAACTGGCGGGAGCGGCAAGCTCGGAACACAGCTCATTGGGGCGCTTCAGCAGGATGGCTATCAGGTTGTTTCCTTGGACAACGAGCGGTCAAATCAGCTGCATTGCAAGCAAATTAAAGTAGATTTAAATGATTTCGGGCAGGTCGTTTCAGCGCTTCACGGTGCGGATGCCATCATACATATGGCTGCTATTCCTGCACCGCTTGGCCATTCGTACCCGTATATATTCGCGAACAATACGGTTGCAGCGTATCATATTTTGGAAGCCGCCTCGATTCTTGGTATTCGGAAGGTTGTTATGGGCTCAAGCGAGTCTTCTTACGGCTTTGCATGGGCACCGACGCCATTTGCACCGGATTATTTGCCTCTGGACGAGGACCATCCGCAGCAGCCGCAAGAGTGCTACGGTCTATCGAAGGTAGTGAATGAAGTGACAGCTGCGATGTTCGATCGAAGGAATGGCATGCAGGTCATTTCACTCCGTTTCTCCATGATTACTAAACCTGAGGATTACAAGCATCTTGCGGTTGATAAGCCGGAGTCCTTTAAACATATTTTATGGAGCTATATTGATATACGAGATGCAGTCAGTGCATGTATCGCGTCGCTTCATGTGGAGGACCGCGAAGCGATTTGTCTCAATATTACGAGCAACGATACGCTTAGCGAATGGTCAACCGAGCGTTTGCTGCAGCAATTTTATCCGGGAGTCATCGATCTGCGCGCGCCTTTAACAGGGCGGACAGCCGTAGTCAGCAATCAAATGGCGAAGGATACGCTGGATTGGAGCCCTAAGTATTCTTGGGCAGACCATCGGTAAACAGCTGAATAAGTACAAATGGAAGAGGCCGACTCAACAGGTGCAAACCTAGCGAGGCGGCTTCTTTTTTTTATTGGCAGCAGAAGAGGCTGATTGTGGATTTGTTTCCATTATAGAAAGCGCTTTCTAGTATTGGAGGGAAAATAGTGATTTTCAGCTGATAGAGGCTAATTTTTGACAACAAAAGAAAATATCACCTCATATTTGCCGGCGAATGTATGCGTTAACATTAACAGTAGCAAGAGGAAGACAATACGTCATGAGAGGTGAGCAAGGGTGGGAAGCATTACGTTTAGCCATGTATATAAGCACTATAAAGGGGAGTCGCGTCCGGCGGTCAACGATTTCCWCCTTTCCATTGAGGAGGGGGAATTCCTGGTGCTCGTCGGTCCTTCCGGCTGCGGCAAATCAACAACGCTCCGGATGCTGGCTGGCCTAGAGGAAATCACCGAAGGAGATCTGTACATCGATGAGAAGTTCGTAAATTATGTCTCGCCCAAGGACAGAGATATTGCGATGGTATTTCAGAACTACGCCCTATACCCGAATCTAACCGTTTACGAAAATATCGCGCTAGGACTCAAGCTTCGCAAGACAGCAAAGCACGATATCGAGCTAAGGGTCAACCGTGTGGCGAAAATTTTGGAAATATCGCATCTGCTGGAGCGCAAGCCAAGCCAGCTGTCAGGCGGTCAGAAGCAGCGTGTCGCACTTGGCCGAGCGATAGCAAGGGAGCCGCAAGTGTTCCTCATGGATGAACCGCTGTCGAATCTTGATGCGAAGCTGCGTGCTCAAACAAGGGCGGAAATCATTAAGCTTCAGAGCGACCTCAAGCGGACAATGGTCTATGTGACGCATGATCAAGTCGAAGCGATGACGATGGGAACACGGATTGTCGTTATGAAGGATGGCGTTATTCAGCAGGTTGCCCCGCCTCGCCAGCTTTATGATGAACCGACGAATTTGTTTGTCGCCGGATTTATCGGCTCGCCCCAAATGAATTTTATGGAGGGGAGCCTAGTCTTGGAGGATGGTCTTTATTATTTCGTTAATAAGCGAATAAAGCTGCTCGTTCCAGAACGTCATTATGCGCATTTTGCGGTAAAAAGCGGATCGCTTCGCAACTGTGTGATGGGCATTCGCCCAGAGCATGTGTGGCTGAAGCGGGAAGAAACAAATGCGGAGGAGAATGACTTCTTTCGATGCGTAGTAGAGATGACGGAAGTAACGGGAGCCGATTCGTACGTGTATGTGAAGGTAGGAGAGAAAACGCTCATTGGCAGAACGGAGCCGGAGATCGTTTATCACAAAGAGGAGAAGCTTGTCGTTGGTTTCAACATGAGCAAGGTTCATTTCTTTGATGAGGAAACCGGCGTATCTTTGGCAGCTGGAGGAGAAGACAGATGAGGAGAATGAGGATGCTGGGCATCGCTCTTCGTCTCATTCTGGTTCTGGCGCTGGTGTTCGGAGTCATCCGCTGGATTACGGCCAGCGAACCCGTTCTTCATGCAACCTCGGTGAGCACGGAGCAGCTGCTGTCCTATAAAAGCAAAACAGAGGAGCTGCCATACGCGAAGCTGATGTACCAATATCCGGAGGCGGCCAAAACCGACGAGAGTCTTCCGTCCATTCTGATTTCACCAACCGCATATCAAGCTGCTGCTGAAGAATCGGCGGTCAGGATTGATAAGGAGCAAGGTGAAGCTGCGCTTTATTGGGAAAACGAAAAGGGCTGGGTGGAATGGACGTTCGACGTGCCGAAGGGCGGCTGGTATGAGCTTCATTTTGATTACAAGCCTTTAGAAGGCGGGAACGCCTCCGTCGTACGCGGCGTTCAAATTGATGGTCGATATCCGTTTACGGAGTCGGAACGCATTGAACTGGAGCGACTTTGGAAGGATTCCAAATTTCCATATGATCGCAACGAGATCGGACAGCAAATTCGTCCTCCGCAAACCGAGCTAGCCGGTTGGAGCGCAAAAGCGGCAACGATATTCTCTGCTTCATCTGAGCCAGTACTCTACCGGTTGGAACAAGGCCAGCATAAGCTGCGGTTGGTTGGGGTGAGAGAGTCCGTCGCGCTCCGAGAAATTGCATTCAAGCCAAAGGAAGAAATTCCAGCTTACGAGTATTACAAAAACATGCATCCGCCGGAAGAGGAGAAGCAGAGCTGGTTCAGCATGATCGAAGCGGAGCAGTTTCAGCGGAAATCAAGTCTCGCGATTCAGACCGATTTTTGGTCAGAGCCTTATATTTCACCTGACCCGAAAGGGCGAATTACTTATAACGTCTTAGGCGGTCAGCGCTGGCGATTGCCGGGCGAGTGGGTGGAATGGGAGCTTTCTGTGCCAGAGTCCGGCTGGTATGAAATCGACCTGAAAACATTTCAAAACTATCGAAATGGCTTTGAGGCATATCGCACCATCTCGATTGATGGAAAAACACCATTTCAGGAGCTGCTTCATTACGGTATTCCGACGAAGAAGGAATTCGACATTGGCACGCTTGCTGATGCAGAAGGGAAACCTTTCCTCTTTTATTTGGAGAAGGGCGCACATGTCCTGCGCATGACCGCTGACTCCTCACTCGTTCAGCCCGTTTATCTGGCTTTGAAGGAGACGCTGGATCAGCTCGCAATATTCGACCGACATATACGATTGCTTACAGGAAACTATAGCAAATCGGCTTTTGACGCCAACATCGATTCAACGCGAACGTGGAATATGAAGAAGCTTGATCCTGATGTCGAGCAGAAGATGACGGAATTTGTCGCCCAGTTAACGAATATTCGGAACTATATCAATGGTCTCAATAAAAAGGATTCTGATTTATCTGAAGCGATCAAAGGTTCCGTAGCGATACTCGAGAAGATGCTGGTGGATGTGAACGTGATACCGAATAAAATCAATGATTTCTCGACGATTCAGAACAATATTGGAACGTGGATGGCAACGCTGACTCAGCAGCCTCTACTTATGGATTATATCGTCGTACGGACGCCAAATACGGTTACGGATCTGAAAGTGCCGACGACGCTTTCAAGAGTGCCTTACTCGATTGCTGATTTTGGCCGCTCCTTCTATTTGGACTACGACACGCGCAAGCATAACAAGAAGGAAGCACTGACCATTTGGGTGCAGCGCGGTCGGGATTACGTCGAGCTGCTGCGTGAGATGGTGGATAATGATTTCACGCCACGGACGGGAATTGAAGTCAATATCAATCTGATGACTAACCCGAACATGCTCATACTTGGAAATGCAGCAGGAGACGTGCCTGATATTGCGCTTGGCGTTGGGGAGTCTACGCCAGCTGACTTCGCAATGCGGGATGCGGCTGCGGAGCTGTCTGACTTTCCAGGCATCAAGGATGTGCTTGACCGATTTATTCCCGGAGTCAGCCGTTCGCTTAGCTACGACGGAAAAATGTATGGACTGCCAGAGGTGCAGAACTTCCAGATGATGTTCTATAGAACCGACATTCTAGAAGGCTTGAACCTGAAGGTTCCGGATACATGGGATGAAGTGTTCGACATTTTACCAACGCTTCAGGAAAACGGAATGACGATGAATTATCCGAAAAGCGATTTCACTACACTTTTCTTCCAAAATGGTGCAGAGGTGTATTCGCAAGACGGTTTGAAGGGTGCGCTCTCGAGCGATGCCGGCCAGCAGGCATTCAAGCGCTGGACAGAGCTCTACAAGAAATACAATCTGCCGATTGACATACCAGCATTTTTCCAGCATTTCCGCGATGGAGATATTCCTATAGGTGTGGCCGATTTTAACACTTATGTGCAGCTGCTCGTTGCTGCTCCGGAAATAACCGGACACTGGAAAATCGCACCGCTGCCGGGCATCGAGCAAGAGAACGGCGAGGTAGCAAGATGGTCGCCGCAGGCTATATCTGCCGCGATGATCATGAAGAAAAGTGAACGGAAAGACGATGCTTGGAAGTTTCTAGAGTGGTGGACCTCGGAGGACGTGCAATCGCAATACGCCAAAGACGTCGAGTCCTTTTATGGCATTGAGTTCAGATGGAATACGGCGAATGTCAATGCGATGAAATCACTTACTTGGCCGAGCGATGACCTGAAGGCGCTTCAAGAGCAGGCGCGCTGGGCGAAAAACATGCCTTATGTACCGGGTTATTATTTCTTGAACAGAGAGATGGAATTTGCGTGGAATCGGACGGTTCTTGAAGGCATACCTGCGCAGGAATCGCTTGAGGCTGCTCAGCTTTCCTTGCAGCGGGAAATGAATCGCAGACAAAATGACTTTGGCATATCGGCTAATGAGGATTTGAAAATTCCGCAAATTAAACAACCTTACGAATGGGAGGAACCGCAGAAATGAATACGCAGCTTTCTCCCAGCATAGCTAAGCCGAAGCAGAAATCTGCTTTGCGTGTGAAATGGAATCGCTTTTGGCGGGAAATGAGACGTGATGCTTTTTGTTATCTGTTTCTTGCGCCGTTTCTCATTTGCTTCCTAATGTTTATCGTCATTCCGGTTGTTATGGCAGCGACACTTGGATTTACGTCCTATGACGGCTTTGGATCGCTTCATTTTATCGGGGTACGAAATTACATCAGCTTGTTCACACAGGACATCATTTTTCTAACTAAAGCGATTCCGAATACGTTTTTGTTCGCGTTAATCGTAGGGCCGGGAGGTTATATTTTAGCTTTCCTGTTCGCTTGGCTCATTCATCAGCTGCCCATTCGCATTCGCGATTACTACACGCTTGCGTTTTATGCACCGTCTATGGCTGGCGGCGTCGCTTTATCCGTCGTTTGGATTGCGACGTTCAGCGGTGACCGCGTCGGTTATTTTAACAATTTTTTGCTTAAGATGGGCTGGATCGACAGTCCGACGATTTGGCTGCAGGACCCTAAATATTTGCTCAATATTATGATCATCGTATCGCTCTGGGTTAGCTTTAGCGTTGGTTTTCTCGCTATGCTGGCTGGTCTTCAGACGGTAAATCGGGAGCTGTACGAGGCTGGCCGCATAGACGGGATTTCCAGCCGCCTGCAGGAGGTTTTCTACATTACAATTCCTTCGATGAAGCCGCAAATGCTGTTCAGCGCGGTCATGTCGATCGTAGGTACGCTGAAGGCAGGAGGCATATCCACCCAGTTGACGGGGATGGCGATTACTCCTTCCTATTCAGGGCATTTGATTATTAATCATATTGACGATTACGCTTTTATCCGTTTCGAGCTCGGTTATGCATCCTCGGTCTCAGTCATGCTGCTGATCATCAGTTATTTTGCAATGAGATTTGCTTATCGGCTGTTCGGATCAAAGGAGGAGCTGTAAAACCATGATTCGAAAACTTCGCAGAGTGACGCCGTTTCAGATCATCCTTGTCACTGTTTTTACCGCGCTGGCCGCATTCATGTCGCTGCCGATCGTGTTTATTTTGAACCATGCCTTCAAGCCGCAAAATGAGCTGTTTCTTTTCCCGCCGCGATTTTTGGTGCAAAATCCAACGCTGCGCAATTTTGAATCGCTTATATTACATGCATCAAACGCGACGGTTCCGTTTACCCGTTATTTGTTCAACAGTTTAATTGTAGCGGGACTTACGTTGTTTACGGTCATCATCGTCAGCACTATGGCAGGTTATGTGCTTGCGAAATACCAGTTTCATTTCAAGCAGCTGATCTTGTCTCTTATTACTTTATCGTTGATGTTCGCACCCGAGACCGTTGGGATTCCGAGGTACTTGATCATCAGCGGAATCGGCATCAACAACACGTATTTCGGACATATTTTGCCGGCATTAGCTTCTCCGATCGCCGTATTCATGCTGGTTGGCTTTATTTCGCAAATTCCGGGAGAACTGTTGGAAGCAGCCAAGATCGACGGGGCCAGCCACTTCGGTATTTTTACCAAAATGGTGCTTCCGCTCTCCGTTCCCGCCATTGCGACCATATCCATCTTCACATTCCAAGGCGTGTGGGGCGATGTGGAGACGTCAACCTTATTCATGCAAGAGGAAACGATGAGAACGTTAGCCTTCTATGTCAATAGTCTGCTTAGCGGACTGCAAAACAGCGTATCGGGACAAAACATGGCCGCCGCTGCCGGCTTGCTCATGTTCGTACCGAACCTAATTATCTTCTTGCTCTTCCAGCGAAGAGTGCTTGAGACGATGGTCCATTCCGGAATTAAGTAATTCAAACCAGCAAAGGAAGTCGTGACGATGAAGAGATTTCTAATATTCCTGCTTCTTGCGGCGACCTCCATGCTTGTCGCACCAGAAGCGATACACGCGGAGCTTCCCTATCGAACGGCCTACTATGACAGCAATCAATCGACTTGGCTGCGTATACAGCCGGTTTATACTCCAGCTGAAACGAAGGGAATTCGCTTTGTAGAGCCGATCGATCTGCAGGTGGGCGCAGACGATAAGGTTTATGTGGCTGACAAAGGAGCAAACCGAGTTATTGTGCTTGATAATGACGGAGCGCTGCTGCAGACGATTGGCGAAGAAGAGGGAGCCGGCATGCTCAGTGCGCCTGAAGGCTTATTCGTTACGCCGGAAGGGGTCGTTTATGTAGCCGATTCGGGCAATCAGCGCATTGCTGTCTTTCGTGCCGACGGTACGTTCGACCGTGAGTACAAGAAGCCCGCATCAACTTTTCTGGAGCAGGAGCATTTTGTTCCCGTAAAGCTTGTCGTTGATCGGCGCGGCGTTATGTATGTCAGCTTGAATTCCTCCTATCAGGGCTTGCTGCGCATGAATGACAAAGGGGAATTCATGGGTTTCTTTGGTGCCAATAAAGCGCAGCAAACGGTACTCAACTGGCTGAAGAAGCTCGTTCTCAACAAGGAGCAGCTGGATAAGGAGACGGCGAGCCTTCCCCGTCCAATCTCCAATGTTGCCATTGATAAAGATGGATTTATCTTTACAGCTACGGCAGCGGGATTTGGGCAGGGCGCTATTCGCAAGCTAAATGCGGGCGGTGTCGATGCTTTTAAGAATAAGACGCTCGTGAACGGCCATGGCATCGTTGATGTAGCAAGCGACTCAAAGGGCTTCTTATACAACATTGATATGGAATCGGCAAACATTAATATTTATGACCAAAATGGTGAAGCATTGTTTGCTTTCGGATTCATTGATAACGCAACACAGCAATATGGTGTTCTTGGATTTCCGACGAGCATTGGCGTAGATTCCAAATTCGGCGTCTGGATTTCTGACAGCCGAACAGGTACGATTCACAAATTTGTTCGCACGGAATTCGGAAGCGACGTTATGAATGCGTTAGGGCTCTATTTGGAAGGCAAATATGAGGAGAGCAAGCCTTATTGGGATCGCGTTTATGCCCGCAATGATATGTACAATGGAACTTTTCAAGGGCTCGGCAAGGTATATCTGCATGAGAATAACAACGAGGATGCGCTGACCTTCTTGAAAACAGCGTTTGATACGAAGGGCTATTCCAAAGCGTTCTGGCAAATCCGACTAGAGTTTTTGCAGCAGCATTTCATATGGATCGTTTTAGGTTTGGCAGCTTTGTTTCTCTTGCTTAGGTATAGCCGAATGCTACTAAAAAAGCAGCTTCAGCGCCGCCCTTTGCCTGAATCATGGCAGCGCCCGCTTGGCGATTTGCGCAACCTTTGGTACGTCATGCTCCATCCTTATCATGGATTTTACAAGCTGAAGGAAGCTAGAGTTGCACCTTGGATTATTATTTTTATTTTAGTTTCGGTTGTAGCGGTGAAGATCGTAACGATTTATTACACCGGGTTTTTGTTCCATCCCGTGGAGCTCTCGCAGGTCAATCTATTTGGAAGTTTGGGATTATTCGTAGTTCCTTGGGTAACGTGGATCATCGCGAATTATCTCGTATGCAGCGTGAAGGACGGGGAAGGGAAATTCAGAGAGGTCATTCAAGGCAGCACCTATGCGCTTGCACCGTATCTGTTCTTTTCCATTCCAACATTACTGTTGTCCAATATCGTGACGCTTGATGAGCGAGTGATCGTGGACTCATTAAACACGGTTATGTTCCTGTGGATGGGTGTCATGCTGATCGTTATGACGCAGGTCATTCACAATTTCGATTTTGTGGAGACGCTCAAAAATATCGCCATCACGATATTTACCATTGGCACGATTTGGCTGTTTGCCTTTCTCGTCTTCGGATTGTCCTACAATTTATACGATTTCTTCTATCAGCTTTACAAGGAGGTGACCTTCTATGGTTGAGTTCATCAAGCGTACTTCCCTTCGAGTAAAGCTTGCAGCAATCGCATTTTGCGCGTTACTTATTATCATTTTGGTTGTTATCATGCAAGGAGATGAGCTCTCGCCGGCACAGGCTCTTGCCTACACAGGGATTAAGGAGAGAGTAGTGAGCAAGGCTCCTCTCTATGAAGGCGAGGCTTGGAAACCGCAAGCGGGAGCTGATGGTTTCTCAGAAGCACTAGCAAGCGAGAACTTCGCGCTTTATATTCAGCCCGCAAGCACACAGATTGCTTTGGTTGATAAACGTACTGGCTATAGGTGGAGCAGCAATCCTTCAGAAGCTCAGCTAAGCAGCGAAACGGTTAAAGGTGTGCTGCTTGCCAATTTGAAATCGCCTTTTGTTCTCACTTATGTCAGGACACAAGGGAAGGATCAGACGATCAGGGAAGTGCTGAACGCGAATGATCCGAAAGTGCAAACAACGCTGATCAAAACGACAGAGGGGCTTCAGGTTTCCTATGTTTTCCCGGAAAAACAGCTGGGCTTTACGATCCAATACGAGCTTACGTCAAAGGGGCTTAAGGTACGGATTCCAACGGAGGGAATTAAGGAGGACGGAGAATATGCCGTCTTTACGGTAGACTTGCTTCCCTACTTTGGGGCGGCTTCCTCAGAAGAGGATGGATATATTTTTGTTCCAGATGGACCAGGCGGCTTGATCCGATTTGACAGCGAGCGGGCTGGCGTGTCTAGAGGTTATATCCATCAGGTATACGGCCTTGAACTAACCAATACCGGAAATTGGACGCGTTCAGGTGAGAGACGTGAGAATATTGCTTACCCGGTGTTCGGCATGAAACGAGGCAGCAATGCCTTTATGGCGGTGCTTACGGAGGGCGGTGATTCGGCGAATATTGCTGCGATGCCGCCAGGTCTTAAATCCAATTTGTATAACGTATTTTCCAATCAGATTTACCGTGAGGAATATTTGTACAGAATGAGCCGGCTTGCCGCACCGCTTAAAGCAGTACAGAAACAGCGATTGGATACGGATAGAGAGGTTGAATATCGCTTTCTTAATGGAGATGACGCTGGTTATGTCGGAATGGCGAGGGCTTATCGAGATTATATGAAGGAAACCGGTAAGCTGAACGAGCCGTTAAAGCCTGTTGAGCACACCCCTC
>NZ_JBFTSN010000129.1:0-14867 GCF_056400045.1 Paenibacillus sp. 01L418 | reverse complement strand
GATTAACGCTGGATGGGTATGGCAGTCGCTGCTTCGCAAGCGGCCACAGCCAAAAGAGCCGGTCAAGGACGGCTGATCGATTACATGGTGACAKCAAAGGGTCATGAAGGAGAATGTAAATTCCTTCATGACCCTTTTTTAGATTAATGTTGTACCCTCGTTGTACATGCACATAGGTTCTTAATGAGTTCAAACGATACGACACATGCGACATCTACGTATGAGCACACATATGCGCTTAAAGATTACTCCCAACACGCCAGATAGAAACTGTAAGAACACATAGGTTCTTACAGCTCACAAATTGACGCTGCTTTTACCCGATAAGCACACATATGCGCTTACAGCCTACTTCGAGCACTCCCAACACGCTAGATAGAAGCTGTAAGAACTCATAGATTCTTACAGCTCACAAATCAACGTTACTCCTACCCCATAAGCACACATATGCTCTTAAAACCTATATAGCCCCCTAATCCATTTGGACACACCCACTCCTTTCAGCTACACTAAATTTATGGTGGGGGAATGACCAGTGAGAAGACGATTTAGATGCCCGGTTGAAGCGAAAAAGGAGCTTGTTGTAGAAGTGTTAGCTGGTTACCGTACGGAGGTTGTAGCCAGAAAACATGGTATGTCTCCTAAGACGCTCAGCTGCTGGGTTCGTCAATATCAGGATGAGGTGGGGGAACTTATGGCGAAAAGACATGACGATGAAGATAAACTAAAAAAGGATGCAGCCAAGCTGGAAGCCTTGCAGCTTAAATATGATCAAGCAATAAAACAGCTTGGAGAGAAAGAATTGGAACTAAGCATTCTCAGAGATTTGGTAAAAAAAAGCACCCAGACTGGAGACAGCGTTAACATGGATTGAGCGAGGCTATCCCGTCCGAACGGTATTGCGCATCTGTGACCTACCTCGTTCAACGTATTACTACCGCCTTCAACATCCAGATCGATGTCATCCTAAAGGAAAGGGGCGGCCAATTCCGGGCTATTCCTATGATAAAAGTGGCAATGTCGTCTTGGATGCTCGCATTAAAGGCTGGCTTCGTGTTCTCATTAAAGGACCTAATGCTGCATTCGGCTACCGTAAACTTACCGTCTTATTACGTCGAAAATACCAACTCGTCATTAATAAGAAGAAGATCTATCGACTGTGCAAAGAGCTTCAAATCCTTGCTCCTCAGCGAGAGGCAGCGAATCCCGTACCGAAACGAATAGCCAATAACCGTGTAGTGGACGGCCCTAATCAACTATGGCAGCTGGATATTAAATACGGCTATGTAGCTGGTCAGCGGCGACACTTCTATCTGGCAAGCATAATTGATGTATTTGACCGTGCCATTATCTCGTATCATCGAGGCAAAGCCTGTAATACGAACGACATAATAACGGTGGTACAAAAGGCGATTTTGAAGCGCAACATCCACGAGCAAGCACACAAATTGGTTGTCCGAACCGACAATGGTCCGCAGTTTATAAGCAAGGCYTTCTATACGTATTGTGAGCAAGCTCCGCTTGAGCACGAACGTATTCCGAACCGTTCACCCAACAAGAACGCCTACATCGAATCGTTTCACAGTATTTTGGAACGAGAATGTTACCAACGTCATTGCTTTGAGACCTACGAAGAGGCATTCAAGGAAGTAGATCGRTTTATCCGTTATTACAACCAAGTCCGTATTCATGGAAGTCTTCAGGACTGGTCACCTTACGAATATTTACAGTTGATACTTTCTGAAAAACTAAAGCCTCAAAAAATTGCAGTATGATGCGATTGAATAAGAATGAGTGCGCATGTGTCCAAATTTAGGGGGTTAACCCGAAAACCTACTTCGAGCATTTCCAACACGCCAGATAGAAGCTGTAAGAACACATAGGTTCTTACAACTGACAAATCGTCGCTACTTTCACCCGATAAGCACATATTTGCGCTTAAAGCCATCTCTGGGCACTCCCAACACGCCAGATAGAAACTGTAAGAACACATAGGTTCTTACAACTCAAAAATCAACGTTACTCCTACCCCATAAGCACACATATGCGCTTAAAACCTACTCCGAGCACTCCCAACACGCCAAATAGAAGCTGTAAGAACACATAGGTTCTTACAGCTCACAATTCAACGTTACTCCTACCCCATAAGCACACATATGCTCTTAAAACCTACTTCGAGTATTTCCAACAAACCTAACTCCCACCAACTATCAAAAAAATGCCCTGATCCCCTCCAGCATTATACCGATGGGAGTCAGGGCTTGCTCTATTACTTCACAATCGCTATCGCTAATCCATCGTAGCCCGGTAATATCGTGCTCTGCAAACGATCGTCTGTTGCGATGATCTCATTAAAAGAGCGCACGGCACGAACCGCTGGACCTTCCTTGGCTGGATCGATCGTTCTTCCTCGCAGTAAAATATTATCGCCTACAATAATCGCTCCCGGATTAGCGAGTGCAATCGCGTAGTCCAGATAGATGGGATATCCTTCTTTATCTGCATCGATAAAAAAGAAATCAAACTTCCTGTCAGCAGACTTCAGCTCCGCAAGGCTTTGCTTCGCATCACCAACCATATACTCTACCTTATCTCCGAGTCCAGCTGCTTCCATATGCAGCTTGGCTAGATCAGCATAGTTTTGCAGCAGCTCAAGCGATACTAATTTACCGCCCTCTTGCAAGCCCCGTGCCAAGCAAATGCCGCTATAGCCGCCTAGTGCTCCAATTTCAATAATATTTTGTGCTTTCGACAGCGATACAAGCATCGTTAACAACCTGCCATACCCATCAGCAACTGATATATCCGGCATTCCATTAGCCGCTATACCTGCTTTTGTACGCTCAAGATCAGCATCTGCCACATAAAGCGAATCCACATATTGTTCATTTTGCAACGTCATTCTACTCTCTCCAATTTTACAATTTGTAAAAACAAGCTAGTTTGTCCTATACTTGATTGTATGTTTTTGTTCACGGGGTTACAAGCTTATGCTTTAGATATGAAGCTAAGGTCACCAAGAATTAATGAAAAGAGAGTGTAAAATGGAAAAGTTACAATTGATCGCAACTGCGCCAATGGGGCTTGAAGCGGTTGTTGCACGTGAATTGAAGGATCTAGGTTATACGGATCTTCAGGTAGAGAACGGACGCGTTAATTTCACAGGCGGTCCTATCGATATTTGCCGCACCAATCTTTGGCTGCGCACAGCAGGCAGAATTCTAATCAAAATGGGAGAATTCCCTGCTACCACCTTCGATGAATTGTTTGAGGGCACCAAAGCGCTTGATTGGCCGACATGGATTCCGAACGACGGTGAATTCCCTGTAAATGGCCGCTCACAAAAATCTCAGCTGACAAGTGTACCTGCCTGCCAAAGTATCGTAAAAAAAGCGGTCGTTGATAAAATGTCTGCACGTTATGGTACCGAATGGTTTCCCGAAAACGGCGGACGTTATGTAATAGAAGTTACGCTTATGAATGACCGTGCCATGCTGACACTGGACACTACAGGCGATGGCTTGCATAAACGTGGATACCGGAAAGTAGCTACCGAAGCTCCAATTAGGGAAACGCTTGCCGCTGCTCTTGTTCAGCTTAGCCGCTGGCGTCCTGATCGGCCGCTTTATGACCCATTTTGCGGTTCCGGTACGATATTGATTGAAGCAGCAATGATTGGCTGGAACATCGCACCAGGACTGCGCAGAAGCTTTAACAGCGAAGGCTGGCCGCTTATTCCGAATGAGCTGTGGGATGAAGCGCGCGATGAAGCATTTGATTTGGTAAAAGATGATGTTCCGCTTCAAATTGCAGGTTCTGATATTGATCCAGGAGCGATTGAAATCGCAGAAGCTGCTATTAAGAAAGCGGGTTTCGGCAAAGAAATCAAGCTTACTGTACAGCCCGTTGCCAAAGTGAAGCTTGAAGGCGATTACGGCGTTATTATTACGAACCCGCCATACGGCGAACGTCTCGGCGATGATGTACAAGCAGAGGCTGCGCTGCGTCAGTTCGGATTGACTGCGCTCCATTACCCAACTTGGTCGTATTTCTCGATTAGCCCATCAACGACAATCGAGCACTATTTCGGACGTCCTGCGGATAAGAAGCGGAAGCTGTTTAATGGGCGTATCGAGTGTAATTACTTGCAATTTTTTGGCCCGCTTCCCCCTCGCGGAAATCGATAGTAACGAAAGAGGAAGGATATTTTATAGATGTTATATAATAACCACTCAGCTTTACGCCGCTTGATGAGCAAGATTCTGATAGGGCTCGAGCGGCTGAAGGCTGTAGACTTGCTTTTATTTGTGGCTGTGATGATGGCGAAGGTTTATCTATTCAATGCCATTCTTGACGTACCAAAAATGAAAATGACCGATAAAGATGCCCTTATCGAGCTCGGAGCCATTTTATTGTTCAGCTTCTGGACCATTTGGCTGCCCGCACGCGGACGGATCGTTGCACTTATCGTGTTGAACCTGATCGCATCCTTTGTTTTGTATGCCGATATTATTTATTATCGCTACTTTCAAGATCTGATCTCCGTTCCGGTATTGCTTCAGTTCAGTCAAGTGGACTCCCTAGGCGAGAGTATCGGCACACTTCTCCGAGCGACGGATTTTATTTTGTTCCTAGATTGGATTGTTATCATTCCATTTGCGATCTACGCATTATGGCGAGGGCGGAGCGATCTTCGTCAAGCAAATGAGTATCGTCGCAAGCCTGCAGGCATGCAAAAGGCAATCGTCCGCATCGTTCTAAGCGCTGTGATTTTTGGCATCGGAACATCGCTTGTTTTCACAAACGTAAATGAAGCGAAGCGTACGTGGGGACAAGGTATTTTGGTCGGCAATTGGTGGAATCTGTCCATCTACAACATGACGGGTGCGCTTGGTTTTCATGGCTATGATGTGTATCTGTATGTCAAACAACACTGGCTGGATGCAGAGACGGTTACCGCTGAGCAGTATTCGGGTGCAAAAAACTGGATTCAAGAACGCGRCGACCAGCGGAAAACGTTTGAACAGGATGCTTTATTTGGCGCATATAAAAACAGCAATGTCATTATGCTTCAGCTCGAAGCTTTCCAAAACTTTATGGTTAACAAATCAATCGGCGGTCAAGAAATTACCCCGAATTTAAACGATTTAATCGAGCAGAGCGCCTATTTCAGTCAATTTTATCAACAAACCGCTCAAGGCAGAACCTCGGATGCCGATTTCATGGCAAACTGCTCCATGCAGCCCGTCACGAACGGCTCGGTTTTCATCCAATATGCACCAAACGAATTCGATTGTATGTCCAGCACCTTGAAAGCAAACGATTATGGGACATCCGTCTTCCACTCTTATGAGGGTGGTTTTTGGAACCGAAATACGATGTACAAAAACATGCAATATGATCAGTTTTACAGCTTAAAGCATTTTCAACTAGATGAAAAAATCGGCTGGGCTCTCGGAGACAAGTCTTTCTTCCGACAATCCTTTGACGTCATTGCCGATCAGAAACAGCCCTTTTACTCCTTTCTGATCACACTCTCCAGCCATTATCCGTTCACGATGCCGGAAGAGGAGCAAAAGCTTAACCTTGGCGAGCTAGATGGTACATTAATGGGGGATTATTTGCAATCCATTCATTATGTAGACGCCGCGCTCGGTGAGCTGGTTGATCGAATGAAAGCAGAAGGGCTTTGGGATCATACGATTCTCGTCATGTACGGGGATCACGACAACTCAATTAATGACTGGTCGTTGTTTGAGGCTTTCCTTGGCAAACCGCTGAATGATTTAGAGCGTCAAATGATTGTGAAACAGGTACCTCTGCTCATACATTTGCCTAAGAACGAGCATGCAGGAACGTATACGAATGTAGGCGGTCAGCTGGATGTAACGCCTACGATTATGCATCTGCTCGGCATCTCGACGGCTGATCAATATTTAATTGGCATGCCTCTGCTTATGGAAAATCCTCTCCTTGGCAAGAAGGTTGTGCAAAGAAACGGAGCCTTCACTGATGGTACCCTCTACTTTATGCCTTCAGCAGATGGCATCGCTGAGAACGGAGCATGCTGGAACATCCAAGACAATGCATCCATACCAGTCAGCGGCTGCATAAGTGCCTTTGAAGACTCGCGCACCGAGCTGAACATGTCGGATCAAATCGTCATGAACAATCTCATCGCTGACTTCAAGGAGCAAACCGCTACAGAAGCTCGCAGCAGCAATGGGCTTGAGACAGCTGGTCGTTAACGTTGCAGCTTGGATAGCTATGATAAAGCAAAACAAAAGAACCTTCAAATCCACATTCAATAGCGGATTTCAAGGTTCTTTTTTTATATCCTTTATACTCTTATCATTTACTTCACATTTAGCTACTTTTTATGCTCAGACAGCCAATTCAGCACATCGTCAATCGTGTTCACTGGCACAATATTGAGATCAGGCGCTCCGCTGCGAGCGTCTCCTTCCAGCTCTGCCGGCACAAAAAACACATCCGCATCCGTCCGGCTGATTGCATAAGCCTTTTGCTTGATGCCGCCAATTAATCCAATCGAGCCATCTGCTTCAATTGTACCTGTACCCGCCACCTGATTGCCATACGTAACGCCGCCTGGTGTCAGCTGATCAATAATAGCCAGCGTCAGCATCGCTCCATGAGATGGACCTCCAATATGCGCCATAAAGCGTTTGTAATCGATGTTAAGCGGGATATCGAGAAGCAGCTCTGTTTGCACCGAAATGCCGAACACTGCTCGGTCTGGCGAATCAGCTGAGGCCTTCGTCTTAACCTCCGTTTGTGTCTGAACCCCTGCTCTCCTTAGCGTAATCTGTACGGACTCGCCAGGCTTTACCGCTTTCTCCATGTAGTCGGTCATCTCGCCAATCGATTTAACCGCTTGCCCATTCATCGCATCAATAATATCGCCAGCTTGCAGCTTCTGCTCGGCTGGACTATCCTTTACGATGGCAACAATTCGAATGCCATCTGGCTTAATTCCGCCTCCAACGCCTGCTTTCTGCATGGCAACAGCTGCTGCAACACGATTCGCATCTGTTTTCATATTAACGACTTGTGTGTACGATTCCGTCAGCGGCGGTTCATTTTCTGGTATTTTCTCGAAGCTATACATCGGAAGCAGCTTGGCATACAACCAATCAGCCGGTACGGCCGGCCTCTCGAATACGAGTATGCCGTTTACCGTTCCTCCGCTGTTTTCGCTCTTCTCTACATGCGCATAACGATTCATATTGAGCGTCATCCCCGGGTATGTGACGCGATAGCCGGTAGGGCAGAGCAAAACCAATAGAAGCACTATCGTAATCGTTAGAGTGACCACCCCGCGCTTTGGCAGCCACAGAGGGCTTAGAAGCCTCTTGGGAGCGTTCGAACGATTCCCTCCTATATTCAATGCCCTCGCCGCTCGCGACCGCTCTAACGCTTCAGTAAGAAGCATATCTACAAACACTAGCGGTGCAGCAGCGCCGATAACCAGCAGCATCTGGAACAGCATCTCTGGCGCAAACAGCACATAACCTGCTCCGATTATGCCTAGTCCAGCGATTATAATGCGTACTAGCTGTAAAATAAGCGTCCAGCCTTTTCTTTTCCGCTGCTGCCAAACCCCGAGCAAGGCACCAGCCGCCCAGCTAATCGGTATAAGGGCTAATATATTGAACAACCAATCGATCATTTCTATCCACTGTATCCCGCCGGATGTCTTCAGCGGGGCCGGCAGCCAAATGAGCTCTGCTGCAGCCAAACAGACAAGCGCTAGGACTAGTCCAAATAGGTAATAACGTGCTGGCCTCAGCATTCTTTTCCCCCTAAGCTTTCTCAAACGAAGCATATGTATTTCTTTTAGGATAAACAAAGGACCCGGGCGATACACATCGCGGGGTCCTATTTCATTTGCAAATATTGCCGCTGTTCCGAATCAATGCCTCTGTCTCTCATTTCGCCTTTCTCCACGCTTTGGATACGTTCAAGCCACTGCGCTGGGGAATGGTTCATACGACGTGCACGATCGAGCAGTTGAGCATACTGGGCACAATTGTCATACCCGCTAAGCTTGCGGATAACCTGAATATATTCGACGACAAGTTCTCTTGCATCCGCTGCGGTATAGCCGTATTCGGCAGCTAAAGCCTCAGCAATTCCGCGTTCATATAAGCTTAACCTGACCTGTGTTTTCACTTTCATGATACATCCACCTGCTTCCCGTATAAATATGGTAGCCGACTAGTTTCAAATGAGATTCCCACCGTTCGGAGCAAAAAACGACCTGATTGCCGAGCCGCAGCGAATCGAGCTTCCTGCCTTTGCGCGACACTGTAATTTGCTCATAAAACCATTGCTCATCTTTCTTTAATTGTACTGCTTTATGTACGATTTTTCCAGTGTCATTGTCCGCCATAGGACCGATGATGATATCTGGATGTGCATCACAGGGATCAGCACCTTTGACCGCTGCCTTGCGGTGAGYAAGAATGAAGGACGCCCATGCCGGTGAATCGGATAAAAACAAAAGAGGCTCGACCTGTTCCGGTACCGAGGTCAGTTCTACGACAAGCACGCATGGACGACCGCCGTCCCATGACTCCTTTGCTGCCTTATGCGACCATTTGCGTGCTTGCTCAGCCGATATTGTCGTATAAAATCCTTCTCCAAAATCTTTCCCCGGCCGCCAATAGGGTGAATTCAACAGCTTCTGCCCAAATGATTGCACAGTGTTGCTTGTGGTTCCATGATATAAAAGCTGAGGCGTCGTTATGTCCACGCTCGCACTCCTTTCGTTTGGCTCCTCGTATGAAAATACAAAGACCCTACGAAATCAAACTGTCGCAGGGTCTTGTCGTGTATGTCGTTCTATAATATTAATATTGTTATTTATTTCTTGATGTAAGGAATGATCTTCTCGATGACCTCATCCTCTGAAGGCGCCTTAATGTACCGTCCATTAACAAAAATAAATGCATAGCGGGCACATGGCCCGCAGTACGACTTGCATCCTACACGAACCTCTGTGTCCGGCGCCAGCTTCTGCAGCTTGGGCAAAATCGATTTGATCTTCGTATGCTTGCATTTGTCGCAAACCATTATATCGTTAGCCATTATTCATCGTCCTGTCTCAACCGAATACGGAAAAATGCTAGTGATCACCGTGGTTGCCCTTGGTTGGATTCGTAACGGCAAAACCTTCTTCAGGCACATAGAAATAATCGATGCGAACGCCGTCCAGAAAAGCATTGTCTTTCTCCAAAATAACATCGATCCCTTTGTCAGTGGATACAACAATATCCTTCTCAGTCGGCTCGTCGATTCCCATACCGTAATGAGCATGGTCGCCGTGCGAATGAGTGACATAAATACGCAGCTTTTTACCTTCGTTTTCAGGCTTGTCCAGCTCTACTTGTAGAACTTTAGCAGCATTTTTTGAAATTTTGCAGTTCATAAATTATCCAGCTCCTCTTATCGTTAGGCCTTTCGGCAATCGTTATTATTTTATATTATACTTGCTCTCCATTCTACGGGCAAACCATTCGGCAAGCACCATCGTAACCGCGATGTCGTCAATCGGCATGAACGGCATGACGTCCGGCAAAACCCAGTAAAGAAAAACAGGCACGGAAAAAATCAGCTTGTCCAGCAGTGAAACATCCTTTGATCGAAGCAGCTGAAAAATACGGACAAACGTACGCTGCCAATGGCGCAGCGACAGCAACTTACGCATGAAATCCCACCTTTGCTGACCTTTTCCGATTAGTATAGCATAAGCATGGCGTAATTAACTACTAGAGGCCAGCGGCCGCTAAAGGCGAAGCGCCTCTAGCAGCAGCGGCTGCAGCTCCACATAAATTTGATCAAAATTACTCATCGGCAGCGGATTTTCGCCATAACCCGCTTCCACTGTAAAGCCAGGTCTGCGGAACTGATGAATGAACCAGTCCTTATATCCCGCATCGCTGCCAGTCAGCTTTACCGCTTCATATCCACTTGCCTGAGCGAGCCGTTTGGCAAGCTGCTCTGCATTTGCAGGCTCATAATCACGATAATTCCAATAGATTTCCCGCCCCTGCGTATGAAGAGCAAGAACCGCATCGAAACCGATTCTACTCGTAAATTGAGCCATGGCATTCGCCTCCGGCTCACTTAGCGGATACGGTCCTGGATAGTCGCGTGGTCCAGGTCCCTCTACCCCTCTGCGCTTGCACTCCTCTTCCCAAAACGCAGGGAATTGATCATTTAAGTCAACACCTCTAATGTTGGCCTTCCAGTTGCTGAACTGATCGGAGCCGCCATTCCACTCCATTAGCTGCTGATAATAAGGATGCCTCGGCAATGCTCCGTATTGTGCGAGCTCTACACCATCTGGGTTTACCATCGGGACAGCCCATAAAGTCACGTCTTTGCACAAATCGGCCACTTGCTGTCCACCCATTCGCTCCCCGCTGCAATAAGCTGCCGACAAATCAGCAACGAAGCGCATCAGCAGTGCAGAGGTAATCCATTCATTTGCATGAAAAGAGCCGTTCATATGAATTTGACGCGGGCCGTTGCCGCAGCGGAGCGCCAATAACGGCTTGCCCATTACGCTCTCCCCAATAATATGTGCCGATAAAAACGAGTATCTGCCTGATAGCTGCCGAACACCCTCCACTAAATCAAGATAGCCATACGTTTGTAAGGAGTATATAACCATCGCCCCCAGCTGCATAAATTTGCTCCTATCATGCTATGCAAGGTCTTACTTGTCCTATGTAGCAATCAACAAAAAGAAGCCTTGCTATGTTTAAGCCCGGCTTCAGTTTCTTATCATTTAAATGATATTGGGTATTTGCCAAACTACAGGCGTCAGTTCAATCTGCTTCCCAAGCCACTGCTGAGTAATGGATTGAAACATCCGCGGATTTCCGCTGCAAAAAAATTGATGCACCGGTTCCCTCTCCTCGCTCGCAAGCTGGTCATTGTTTTCCAAAATACTCCTGATCTCGCGTGTCGTCTCGTCCGCTGAGCTGATGAGCTTCACGCTCTGGCCCATCACCTCGGATATGGTTTCTGCTAGAAAAGGATAATGCGTGCAGCCAAGTATTAACGTATCCATTGGAAAAAGCCGCAAATGCCCAATGGAGCTCTGCACCGTTTCGTATGTTTCAAAGGAACGAAAATTCCCCTTTTCCACTAGCGGCACAAATCTCGGGCACGCTTCGCTTATCACTTGCACCTTCGGCGACAACGTCTTTAAAGCTTGCTCATAAGCACCGCTTTTGATCGTTCCCTCTGTGCCGATGACACCAACATAACCCGTAGCTGTAAGGCCTATAGCTGCTCTTGCACCAGGATCAATGACGCCAACAACCGGGATCGCGACTCTTGAGCGAATGTCTTCAAGTCCGGCCGCTGTTGCTGTGTTACATGCTATAACAATCATTTTCGGATTAAACTGAATTAAGTAATCGACGATTTCCCTCGTAAAACGAACAATCTCTTCTGAAGAACGCGGTCCATAAGGCGTTCGAGCCGTGTCTCCAAAGTAAAGGATTTTTTCTCGCGGCAGTTGGCGCATAACTTCCTTGGCAACGGTGAGGCCGCCAACGCCTGAGTCCAGTATTGCAATCGGTTGCTGCACAAACACACCGCTTTCCTAAACATAATGTGATGAATAGAGACAAAATAGCATATGAATACAGGCACAAAAACGTACCAGTATCTTATCGACATTTCGGACAAGCGGTCTGAAATTTAAAATTGAAAGCTCAATGTAAATGACAAAGGACCGTCAATGACTACGTTACGTAGCATTGACAGTCCTTTTTTGGTTAATCCAGCAATAATGCAGAGGAATAAATGGGTGCAGCCTTTTGCATTCGGTTTAGATCATCTCGGATCGGGTACATACGTGTAGAAACAATGTGGAGCATTGCATTTGGATTGAAAACAAAAAGGAGGGCGTTCAGATGACAAAAGTGAAATATCCGATCGGCCGTTTACAAGAAAAGGTCGCTCTCATTACCGGGGCAGGCTCTGGTATTGGCAGGGCAGCAGCTTTGAAATTCGCGAAGGAAGGCGCCAATTTGGTTCTGCTTGATGTTAAAGAATCCGCCATGGAGCAGGTATGCCGCAGTGTTCGAGAATACAATGTCGACTGCCTGCCTATTGAAACTGATATTTCCAATGAAGCTCAGCTTGCAGACGCCTATCGACAAGCACGCGAGCATTATGGACACCTAGACATTGTATTTGCCAATGCAGGTATTAACGGTGTATTAACACCGATTGAACTGATGGATATCGAAGACTGGAATACGACGCTTCAAGTTAATCTCACCGGCACATTCCTGACTGTAAAACACGCTATTCCATTGTTAAAGGATAAAGGCGGAAGCATTATTATCACCAGCTCCATAAATGGTAATCGGGTGTTCTCGAATATCGGTTTCAGCGCCTACAGCAGCACGAAGGCTGGACAGGTCGCTTTTGCCAAGATGGCTGCTTTGGAGCTTGCCCAGTACAAAATTCGCGTGAATGCCATCTGCCCCGGAGCTATTGAGACGAATATCGAGCAAAATACAGAGCGTACGCCAGAGCTCGAGAGTGTGTCGATTCCCGTTGAATATCCAGATGGCAGCCAGCCGCTGGAAGATGGGCCTGGCAGCGCAGCTCAAGTGGCCAAGCTTGCATTATTCCTCGCATCTGATGATTCGGACCATGTCTCAGGTACCACTGTTTACATAGACGGAGCAGAATCCTTGCTGCGCGGATAGCAATTATTAAGAATAGATAGAAGACCATATGATAAGGGGCGAACGCCATTGTTTAAAGAATGTTTACATCATTCATCGGATCTGAAATGGGCATATGCATACGATCGTGATACTTTCCATCTTAGACTTCGCACCAAAAGAAATGACGTTGAAGAGGCTGTTGCGGTAACAGGAGATAAATACGATTGGGATCAGCATCATCATGATGTTCCGATGGAAAAAATAGCTGCCGATTCCCTCTTTGATTATTGGGAAGCTGCCATCAAGCCGGAGTTTCGGCGTTTTTCGTACGGCTTTCGTGTACGCAGCGGCGAAGAAACGTTATGGCTCATCGAGAATGGCATCTTTGAGGAGCAGCCCACCCCAGCTGGCGGATATTTTGAAATTCCTTTTATTCATACGGTCGATTTGTTTGATGCGCCTGAATGGGCAAAGGAAGCTGTTTTCTATCAAATTATGCCCGACCGCTTCGCAAATGGCGATACGGCCAACGACCCCGACCACATACAGCCCTGGGGTGAAGCGCCGAGCGGCGAAAGCCACTTTGGCGGCGATCTGCAAGGCATAATGGATAATCTCAAGCATCTGACGGACCTCGGAGTTACGGCGATTTATTTGACGCCTTTATTTACAGCACCGTCAAATCACAAATATGATACGGTCGATTATATGCAAATCGATCCGCAGTTCGGAGATGCCGAGCAGCTTAAGAAGCTGGTTAGCACTTGTCATGATCTAAATATCCGAGTTGTCTTGGATGCTGTCTTTAATCATACGAGCGAGCAGTTTCCACCTTTCCAAGACGTGCTGGCAAATGGAGAAAATTCGAAGTACAAGGATTGGTTTCATCTGAATGGCTTCCCTGTAGAGGTCAAAGACGGTGCAGCAAATTATGCTACGTTTGGATTTTATGGCAATATGCCGAAGCTGAATACCGCAAACCCAGAAGTAAAACAATTTTTGCTTGATGTTGCTGTGCACTGGATTAAGGAAGCAGATATCGACGGATGGCGGCTCGATGTTGCCAACGAAATTGATCATGCTTTCTGGCGGGATTTCCGTCATGCCGTTAAGGCTGAAAAGCCGGATGCTTTTATTATCGGCGAGGTATGGAGCAATGCTCTTAACTGGCTGCACGGCGATCAGTTTGACTCTTCGATGAATTACCCATTTGCGCAGCACATCTTGGATTTTTTTGCTTCCTCCGAAGGAAAAGCATCGGATTTCGCCGATCAAATCAACCGTTTACTTATGCGATATCCTCAGCAAACGAATGAGGCGATGTTCAACCTCCTATCCAGTCATGACACACCTCGTGCGTCAACTCGTTTAAATGGAGACAAGCAGCGTTTAAAGCAAGCCGTTGTATTCATGATGACTTCTATGGGTATCCCTTGCATCTATTATGGCGACGAGATTGGAATGGATGGCGGCGATGATCCGGACTGCCGCAAATGCATGGAATGGGATGCGGACAAACAGGACCGCGAGCTGTTTGATTTCTATCAGCTCCTCATTGCCCTACGCAAGCAGCATACCGTCCTTCGTGATGGACGATTCCGCTTCTTATTTGCAGATAACGAACGTGGCGCCTTCATTTATGAACGCTTAAACGCCAATCAACATTTCACCATCTGGATTAACCATACCGAAGAAACCGTTAAGCTTACGCATCCAATGGAGGCGGACGACTGGAAAGATGCGCTCTCGAATGAAGAAGTAACCACATTCGAAGAGCAGCTTCAGCTTGAGCTCAGTCCGCATGACTTCCGAATTTTGTATAGAAATATCTAATCATTTGAGGGCTTTTGCACCGTCTTTCTGGCGGAGCAAGAGCCCTTTTCACTTATCTATTTCCCCCTTTTTTTCTCCGTATCGGTTTCAAAGTCACCATGAAAGGTTAATGACTCCATATAAGAAACAGAGCCAACACTACTACACTTACTGGTCAGGGGGGAAATTGAATTGAAGAACCATACTGAATGTATTGCTATGCTGTTAGCCGGTGGAGAAGGGCGGCGCCTAGCCCCGCTCACAAGTCAGTTTGCCAAACCTGTCGTACCTTTTGGCGATCGCTTCCGAATGATTGATTTTCCACTTAACAAT
>NZ_JBFTSN010000128.1:0-14970 GCF_056400045.1 Paenibacillus sp. 01L418 | reverse complement strand
AGGTACACCTAATGTAAGTACAGTTCCTATCGTTATGGGGTTCAGCGGGATATACATCCCTGGAACAAGGCCTGAATAGTTTAACAAGTACAGCAAACCAGCCGCCAGAACAAGATGARGCGAGAAGCTGCGCAGCCATCCCCACGATAACCTGTTCTTAAGCAGTACGACTGCTAACAGGAGAGAAGATCCAATAAAAATCGATAACCATATTGTCTTCACACTCTCACCCCTCTCCATGCTGGCCAGTTCTTGCTAGTACGCTTTGCCAATCGAAGCAGCATCTCATATCGCTTTTCTGCTGTGATCATACAATATATCGCGTAATCCACTTGATCCTTGCCGACTGCATAATTAAAGAAACGATTCGCATTTTCCCATTCACGGTGTGCCTCAACAATTTCGGCTCGGATGTCATMCATTTGGTTCATCCCTTTTTTTAATTCGAGCTGGCCTGTATTGCTCATATCTATCCCTCCCGCTTGTCCTCACTTCATAATGTTCATTACTATATGTATAAGCTTGGACATTAGAATAGAACGGGATATTAAAAGGAACACCTTATCAAAACGACAAAAACGGCAGATCGAGTAATTTCTCGACCTGCCGTTTTCTATATTGATTATGACTAGTTTATTTCTCTTCGACCTTCTAATGCTTTGGACAAAGTAACCTCATCTGCATATTCAAGATCACCGCCAACAGGCAAGCCATGCGCGATACGCGTAACTCGGATACCAAATGGCTTGATCAGCCGGGATAGATACATTGCTGTGGCTTCGCCTTCAATATTCGGGTTAGTGGCCAGTATAAGCTCCTGAACGCGTTCGTCGCTCAGCCTTCTTAACAGCTCAGCGATACGAATTTCGTCTGGACCGATGCCCTCCATAGGCGAAATTGCGCCTTGAAGCACGTGATAATGGCCTTGGAAGTCCTTCATACGCTCAATCGCAACAAGATCCTTAGACTCTTGAACAACACATATGATGGAGTTGTCACGTGATTTATCCTGACAGATTCTACATGGATCTGTATCGGTTATATTGCAACAAACCGAGCAATAGAACAAATTGCGCTTAACGCTTACTAGCGCCTTCGCAAAATCAATGACGTCGTCTTCCTTCATTCGAAGAACATGAAACGCCAGACGGGCGGCCGTTTTGGGTCCAATACCCGGTAATCGCGTAAAAGCATCAATTAACTTCGCTATCGGTTCTGGGTAATACAAAACTGGGTACAGCTCCTTTCAAGCAAAAAACGCCTTCGGTGTCCCCTGAACACTGAAGCAGCTTTGACGGAGAAATAAAAGATAAGTACACGTAATATACTTTCCTTTATTTCAAACAGAAGCAATACTGCTTCTTAGAACAATCCTGGAATTTTCATTCCGCCTGTGAATTTACCCATATCCTTATTCGCTAGATCATCCACTTTAGTTAGCGCATCGTTAACAGCTGTAAGGACAAGGTCTTGCAGCATTTCGACATCTTCCGGATCTACAGCCTCAGGTTTAATCGTAATGCTAAGAAGTTTCTTATGGCCGTTCGCAGATACGGTTACTACTCCGCCGCCCGCTGTTCCTTCAACCGTCTTTGTTTCCAACTCTTCTTGAGCCTTCATCATTTGATCTTGCATCTTTTTCACTTGCTTCATCATTTGGTTCATATTGTTCATTACAATTCACCTCATCATTAGAATTAATCTTTATCCTTCACTACCACTAAATCTTCACCAAAAAGTTTGACGGCCTCTTCTACCCATACTGGCCGACTTGCTGCTTGTGGTGAAGCAGAAGATTCGGGCTCAAGCTGAAGCGTCTCGCTCTTCTGCGTACTAGCGCCTTGTGCCGCTGCCGCCTGCCAGTCCTTCATCATAACCGTAACAATACGGAATGAACCGCCGAGTACATCATGCATGACTTTCTCAATAATCTCGCGATTGGCCGGCTTCTCGGTCGTTTCTCGGTGCATTGTATTCTTGAATGCCACGAGAATGGCATCGTCAGCAGAAGCAACCGGCTCACCGTCTTTTAGCCAAGCATGGACCGTAATCTTAGCGTCCTTCACACCCTGCAGCACATCGTTCCACTTCATTCTGAACTGATTGAATTCTGGACTGCCTGCTGTTGCCAGGTACGGATCAAGCTTGACTGAAGACCGTACTATGCCGCCTGAGCCGCCGAATGAACTGCGAACCGCATTAGTACGTGCTGCTTGCTTGCTGGCCGCACTGTCAGCCGAAGAAGCGCTGTTCCCGCTACCTACTCCATTTTGAATCGCTTGCTCTAGTTTACGCTCCAATGCCTCAATCTGCTGACGCAAACGTCCTACTTCAGCTGATTGTCCGCCGCTTGATGCTGAAGCTGCTGTACTTGCAGAAGCCGCTCCGCCTGACGATTGCTCGTCATTTAATGTGCAAAGCTTCATAAGCGCTACTTCAAACAAGGTTTGAGGCTGCGAGGCATGCTTAAGCTCCACTTGATAACGGTTCAACGTATCAATCATAGCGAACAATCGCTCTGGAGTGAAGGCCTCGGCCATCATTTTGAAGCGTTCAGGATCAACGATCCTCTCTGTTACTGCGCCTCCCTGCGGAGCAAGCTTCATAACAAGCAAATCACGGAAATAATAAATTAAGTTTTCCATGCATTTGTCCGCACTTTTGCCAGCTTGCATCAAGCTTTCCACAAGCGGCATAACAGCTGCTACATGACGATCCTTCACAGCCTCCGCCAGCTGGTAGAAATGATCAGCGGCCATGCCGCCTGTCACATCTACTGCCGCGTCGAGAGTAATACGATCACCTGCAAAAGCAGAAACCTGCTCCAGCAAGCTGATCGCATCGCGCATTCCGCCTTCCGACAATCTTGCAATATAAGCAAGCGCATCTTCGTCGGCCTGTATGCTCTCTTCACGGCAAATCTTAAGCAAGTGCTGCGTCTGCTCTTCAAGCGATACCTGCCTGAAATCAAACCGTTGACAACGGGAGATAATCGTAGCAGGCAGCTTATGCGGTTCGGTCGTCGCCAAGATAAAGATAACATGCCCCGGCGGCTCCTCCAATGTTTTGAGCAAGGCATTAAATGCCTCGGCCGTAAGCATATGTACTTCATCTATAATATAAACTTTGAACCGCACTTCTGAAGGTGCATATCGCACTTTATCACGAATATCACGAATTTCATCAATACCGCGATTAGATGCAGCATCAATCTCAATTACATCCATAATATGTCCCGCGGTAATCCCTATGCAAGCATCACATTCATTACATGGCTCTTCAGCCGGATCACGTTCACAGTTAACCGCTTTGGCTAATATTTTCGCAGCGCTTGTCTTCCCGGTTCCTCGCGGCCCATTAAAAAGATAAGCATGAGATACACGCTGCTCACGAATAGAATTTTGCAGCGTTTGAATAATATGCTGTTGTCCAACCATGTCCTGAAACGTCTGCGGACGCCAGGCACGGTATAAAGCGATATGTGACACGCAGACCTTTCCTTTCAAGTTGCCTTTTCATTTACAATAAGCAAAAGCACCTTCGGTCCTGTGGACGCTGAAATTGCTTTGCATTGCGAAATATAAGAGTAGTATTAGAAAATAATATACTTTCTTATATTTCAAACAATTGCTACTCCCCTATTATACAACAACTGTGTAGCAAGCAAAACTTTCTTTTGCTAAGACTTTACCCTATTAAAACAAGATCTATAAACAAAAACACCTGCATTCGCTACTTCCGACAAAAACATCGAACAGCGATCACAGGTGCTACTTTTGCTATTAGCAAATCATATTAGAAATTTTTAGTACCGTGCACCTACTCCTGATAAATACGACCCAAGCGACATCCTTGCACTACAGCTCGAGCCAGGCACTCCCCCGGCACATGAACTAATTTACTTATGGCTGCTTCCTTCCGGACCTGACCAAGTTCATAAACGTCCATTGCGGAGGACCCAACTGTCAACACTGCTCGCAAGTGCCAAGACCTCACATCAGTATAACCTCAAGTAGGAATTCAACCTCGCTACAGCGGATTGCGAGTTACAGGGCACCGCTACCTCCCCATCTAGCACGGCAAAAATAAGTATAGCCGATTCCGTCCTAAAGCGCAACTCGCGGTTGAAATTGGACGAATGCCAGGGCTACCTTTTGGCTTCTACATGAACCTTGTACCGAGGCATATTGTACTGCACGACCGACTGTGCCTTTGCTCGCAGCTCTTCGACTTGAACGTCGGACAGTGCTTTATTTGCTTTTACATTCACATGAAGATCGGTACCGTTAAAATAAATTTGCGTGTGCTCGATGCCGGAAATCGGCTTCAACACCTGCTCAATGAATTTTCCATCTGCATTATAATTAAGATACTGATAACGATTCGGTAAATTGGGATTGCTGTTGGAATAACCCATGTATCCATCATGACCGTAGGTTTTCAGCCTGTTTTCTTGCTTGCTTTTTCCGTTCCCACATCCTGAGATCGTCATGGCTAACAGAAATAAGCAAGCCAGTAAGGCTGCCATTTGAAATAAACCAAATCGTTTACTCAAACCGAATGTTTGTTTATTCAATCAAAAAACCTCCCTTCTATCCAATAGGATGGCTGAGGGAGGCTCTTGTATTCTGCCAAATAAAGGCGGAACGATTTGTAGGATTAAATACCGTATTTCTTCTTGAAACGATCGACGCGGCCGCCAGCATCCAGGAACTTTTGCTTACCCGTGTAGAATGGGTGGCATTGGGAACAAACCTCTACGCGAAGACTCGGTTTAACCGAACCAGTCTCGAAGGAATTTCCACAAGCGCAAGTTGCTGTAATGATGTGGTATGTCGGATGAATAGCTTGTTTCATCTCGTTCACCTCTTTCTGCCCTGAATCGCATGCGGACTCAGAGTTAAATCRCACATCTCGGATTATAGCATGAACTTATTTGCTGTTGCAATGAATAATCAGTGATATGGTTAATATTAGCCGAATTTACTACCTAATAGGTACTTATCGACGTAATGCGGCTGGTGGAACATGTGTATAAGAGCCAATAACTACATCGGGCAGCTCTTCACGGAAAATTTCAAGCATTTGCTTCATCCCGTATATCTCACCTTGTGCCTTAGGAATAATCGCTAAGTAGCTTTCAGGATCGATATTCAGGTTGCGCATTTGAATGAGTTTTAGTCCAGTACGCTTAACGAATCCAATCATCGCTTCTATTTCTTCCTCACGGTCAGTGACCCCTGGGAAAATCAAATAGTTGATCGACGTATATACACCATTGTCAGAAGCATATTTCAAAGACTTCTCAACATTTTTTAAGTTGTAGCCGCGAGGCTTATAGTAAGCATTATAGTGATCATCAAGTGCACTGATCGTACTTACGCGCATTAGATTAAGGCCTGCATCAACAATCGCGCGCATGAAATCAGTTAATCCCGCGTTCGTATTAATGTTAATGTATCCAAGCGAGGTTTGACTGCGAACACGCTTCATAGCCTCAACGATGATTTTAGCTTGTGTTGAAGGTTCGCCTTCACAGCCTTGACCGAAGCTAATGATGGATTCCGGCTCGCGCAAATGCTCAAGCATAATTTCAACGACCTCATCAACAGTCGGCTTAAAATTCATCCGCGTCTGCGGAGCAACAAAGCCGCTATCGTCAGGTTGTTCAGAGATACATCCGAAGCAGCCTGCATTACAAGAATATGATACCGGAACAGCACCCTCCCATCTACCTAAAAACGTGTTGGAAGAGGTCAAGCACTCATAACCTAGAGCACAGTTCGATAGATGCTTATAAAGACGATTATCCGGATATTTAGCAAGAATACGCTCTACTTGAATACCAAGTTCGTCACGATCGCAATTAAGCGGATCCCATCTTTCAGGATCATCACTTTGCTCAGCCGTTACATAAAAGTTACCGTCTTTCCATACGACAGCTGTATAACCGAACAATGGCAGCTTCTCGTTCTTGTCCGCTTTCACATAGCCCGGCAAGCATAGACGAGTAAAGCCTTGCGGAAGCAAGGCGCCGACTGCTTGAGCTCCGCCTTGCAATGCCTGCATCTCACCCGTGCTCGGATTAAGACCAATGGGTCTAGTGAAAGGCAGGCTAACAAGAGTTGCTCCATTAGGAAGTGGAATTAATTCCTCCTCCATAATTTCGACAATCATATCACCGCTTCTTCCCAAAGCTATAAAGTCGGGATGGTCAAATACATTTCCGTTTTTATCCGCATATACGAGATTCATGTTGTTCTCCCTCCTGCGGTCTTACGATCCGTGCGTAGTTCTAGGCGTAGGACGCCTGCTGGTCGCTGTAGTACTGCTCTTTATACCGGACCGCTCCGGCTTCGCTTCAACTGTTGTATCAAGAGACATGAGGAACTGTTCGTTGTTCTCACTATCTTTAAGTTTCTTCAAGAAATTATCTACATAATCAGGCGTATCCGTCATTCCTCTGCGGATGGCCCAAACCTTCTCCAGCTCTTCCTTCGTAAGCAGCATTTCCTCACGTCTAGTTCCAGATCTGCGCAAATCAAGCGCAGGGAAAATACGACGCTCAGAAAGCTTACGGTCTAGATGGAGCTCCATATTACCCGTACCTTTAAATTCTTCATAAATGATGTCATCCATACGTGAGCCTGTTTCGATCAACGCAGTCGCAAGTATAGTCAAGCTTCCGCCCTCTTCCACGTTTCGAGCCGAACCAAAAAACCGTTTTGGACGGTGGAACGCTGCTGGATCAATACCGCCGCTAAGCGTACGACCAGATGGAGGAATAACCAAGTTATACGCCCTAGCAAGACGGGTGATACTATCCATCAAGATGACAACGTCCTTCTTATGCTCAACAAGACGAAGCGCTCGCTCAAGTACAAGCTCTGCTACTTTGATATGGTTCTCGGGCAGCTCATCAAATGTGGAGGCGATAACTTCACCCTTCACGGAGCGCTGCATATCAGTAACTTCCTCTGGACGCTCATCAATAAGCAGAACGAACAATTTGATATCGGGACGATTTTCGGAAATGCTGTGGGCGATTTCTTTAAGAAGCAAGGTTTTACCTGTCTTCGGAGGAGCAACAATTAGACCGCGTTGGCCAAGTCCTACAGGAGCAAGCAAATCCATCATTCGAGTGGAAAGCTTCGACTGTGTCGTCTCAAGCACTAGCTTCTTTTCTGGATAAAGAGGAGTAAGCGCAGGAAAGTGCAATCGTTCTGAAGCCGTTTCCGGATTTTCGCCGTTAACAGCATTTACTTGCAATAGACCAAAATAACGCTCATTCTCTTTCGGAGGACGGCATTTACCTGAAACAAGATCGCCGCTTCTCAAATCAAATCTGCGAATTTGTGATGCTGAAATATAAATATCTTCCTTGCTCGGCAAATAGTTAATAGGCCGTAAAAATCCGAAGCCTTCTGACAAAATATCGAGGACGCCTTCCATGAACATAAGGCCGCTCTTCTCTGCTTGCGCTCGAAGAATTGCAAAAATTAATTCCTTCTTCTTAAGTGTTCCGTAATAGGGAACTTGAAATTGCTTCGCCAATTTATAAAGGTCGGTCAATTTCATCTCTTCTAGATCTGCGATCTGAAGGTCTGTCATGTTCTCACCACTTTATTTAATTTTCATTATGATTTTGTATATCTAGTAAAATCATAGGATTGATTATCCATCATTGCCGAATTAGACGCCGTCTATTCCACAGCGTCTGCATCGTCCTATTCCTTATGAAGTGGCTTCCGTTTCACGCCATACTTCCGCACCCAGGCGGCATAAGTTTTCTACTAGATTATCATAACCTCGGTCAATATATTCGACGCCCGAAATTTCAGTAACGCCTTCTTCAACAGTCAAAGCAGCGACAACAAGTGCAGCCCCTGCGCGTAAATCAGCAGCCTTAACTTTTGCAGCACTCAGCTTGCCGCCTTCAATAACAGCTGAACGGCCCTCAACACGAATATCCGCTCCCATGCGAGTGAGCTCAGGAACATGCTTAAATCTAGTACCGTATACATAATCAGTTAAAATACTGACTCCATTCGCTTGTGTAAGCAAGGTTGTCATTGGAGATTGTAAGTCCGTAGGGAAACCAGGGTACACAAGTGCCTTTACATCAATGGACGAATAATTAGGTCCGCCAATAATTCGGATGGATTCATCCATCTCAATAACTTGAACACCCATCTCTTCAAGCTTAGCGCTCATCGCTTCCAAGTGCTTCGGAATAACATTATCAATAAGGACATCGCCGCGCGTTGCTGCAGCTGCAATCATATACGTACCGGCTTGAATTCGATCGGGAATAATGGAATGGCGGCAGCCATGCATCTGATCGACGCCTTCAATACGAATCGTCTCAGTCCCAGCACCTTTGATTTTTGCGCCCATGGCATTAAGGAGAGTAGCTACATCTATAATTTCAGGCTCTTTTGCCGCATTTTCAATAATCGTTATTCCTTTGGCCCGCGAGGCAGCTAGCATGATATTAATCGTTGCTCCAACACTTGAAACGTCAAGGTAAATCTTTGCGCCTCGTAATTGCTCAGCATGAATTCGAATAGATCCATGATCATTAGTTACCGTGGCACCAAGTGCTTCAAACCCTTTAATATGCTGATCGATTGGTCTAGGCTCAAAGTTGCAGCCCCCTGGCATTCCGATTGTCGCTTCACCAAACCTACCAAGCATTGCCCCCATCAAATAATAGGATGCGCGCAGCAATTTCACTTTGCCGTTTGGCATCGGTTTGGAGACAAGCGCGGAAGGATCAATGCGCATCATATCGCCGTCACGCTTTACGACAGCACCAAGCTCCTGCAAAATTTCACTGTATACAGCTACATCACTTATAATAGGCAAATTATCCAACACAACTTCTGATTCTGCTAAAATAGCAGCAGGTACAAGAGCCACCGCGCTGTTCTTGGCTCCGCTGATTTGAACGGTACCGCGAAGCGGCCGTCCACCGCGTATCATCAATTTCTCCATCTAATTATAGTTCCTCCCGTAGATTGGAAGAGAATAAAGGAAAAACCGCCAAAGCAAGCGAGTGTTAAACCCACTTGCCGTTATGAGGCGGTTTATTCCTTTGCTCCTGTTATTACACTTAGTTGTTACTTCCGAACAAACGGATTTTTGTTAGTAACAGCCAGCTTCTCAATTCGCACAGCTGTCATGTATTGGCGTAGTTCCAATGAATCAGCGTTAGCTATTTGTTTTCTTGAAATTGTATTTGTAAAAGCAACATGTTTCTCTCAAAGGGATACTGCAACTGAAATTAATATCATGATCAAAATCAAATCGATTGGAAGACTAGATTTTTTTTGGCCCCGGCACACGCCATTGCAGCAGTGAATTGAATGCCCATATATTTCAAGGCGCTTTCGCTGACCTTCCAAATAAACGGTGATTTTTCTTCCTTAGCAGCTTCAACAATCGTTTGTGTAATTACCCTGATGTCTGTGTTGAACTGGACTACTGTTTCTCGCTTGCTATAAGCGCCTGGCAAAATTCATTCATAGGAACTAACAAGATCGCTGTCTTCCTCGTAAATGTTATCTTTCTTCCTCCAGCTCGGTCCGACTTGTCATTCTGAGACATTATAACATAATGAGCCTTGGAATAGTAAAGCTTGTTTTGCTATTGCCAATAAATGAAAAAAACGGCATCGCCTTCAAGTAAGAGACGATGCCGTTTATTTGCTAAATCAGGAGCCTATTGCAAAACGACTTGTGGAGTTGCCGCCTCGCAGCTGCATATTAACCGCAATTCGCATCTCATCGATGTCGAAAGGTTTCGTAAAGTGCATTAATGCCCCGAGATCCGTCGCTTCTTTAATCATATCCAATTCACCATATGCGGTCATCATGATGACTTTAATGTTTCGGTCGATAGCTTTCACATGCTTTAAAATTTCCAGACCATCCATGCCGGGAATTTTCATATCCAACAGAACAAGATCTGGAGCATCGTTCTTGACGATTTCCAAAGCCAGCTTGCCATTAGACGCTTGGAACGTATTATAGCCCTCGCTGCTGAAAACTTCCATAAGCAATACGCGAATACCGTTCTGATCATCAACGATCAACACTTTCTTCTTATCCAACTCCAAATCCCCCCGCAAATGAGTTTACCCAAAAAATGGCCAACTCTTCCATAATCGTTAATATATTCGCTAAAGTGGGTATATAATCCTTCTCGTTAAGAGAAAAACTTATCTGTTGTTGTTAAAGAATCTGCCATTGATCAAAAATGCAATATATTACTCGGAATGGTTAAGCGCTGCTTGTACAAATCCGCGGAACAATGGCTGCGGACGGTTCGGTCTAGACTTGAATTCCGGGTGGAATTGAACAGCCAAGAACCAAGGATGATCAGCCATTTCCACAACCTCAACAAGACGGCCGTCTGGAGAAGTTCCAGAAATAGTAAGACCAACAGATTCAATCGCTTCACGGTACTCATTGTTAAATTCATACCGGTGACGATGACGCTCATAAACGAGCTCGTCGCCATATTCACGCTCAGCAAGCGTACCTGGCTTAAGTTTACAAGGGTACAGACCAAGACGCATCGTGCCACCCATATCTTCAACATCCTTCTGATCCGGCAGCAAGTCAATAACCGGATATGGAGTGGATGAATTAATTTCAGAGCTATTCGCACCAGCTAATCCCGCCACATTTCGAGCATATTCAATGACAGCTACCTGCATGCCAAGGCAAATACCGAAAAACGGAATTTTGTTTTCACGTGCGTATTTAATCGCTGTAATCTTGCCTTCAATACCGCGATCGCCAAAGCCGCCTGGCACAAGAATACCATTAACGCCTCTAAGCTGCTGGTGGGCGTTCTCTTCCGTAAGCTCATCTGCATGCAGCCAACGAATTTTCACTTCTGAGTCGGAAGCAATACCCGCATGCTCAAGCGACTCTACAATACTGAGGTACGCATCATGCAACGAGACATATTTACCAACAATTGCAATTTCCGTCTTCTTATGAAGCGACTTCACACGCTGAACAAGGCTTTCCCATTCGCGCATATCCGGCTGTTCTGTCTTAAGCTTCAGATGATTAACAACGATCTCGTCGAGGCCTTCCTCACGAAGCATCAATGGCACTTCATACAAAGTGGACGCATCGCGGCATTCCACGACTGCATTCGCATCGATATCGCAGAACAAGCCAATTTTACGTTTCAAATCTTCAGCAAGCGGATGCTCTGTACGGCATACGATTACGTTCGGTTGAATACCGATGCTGCGCAATTCCTTAACACTATGCTGCGTTGGTTTTGTTTTCACTTCACCTGCCGCTTTGATATAAGGAATAAGCGTTACGTGGATGTACATTACATTGTCGCGCCCGATATCGCTTTTGATTTGACGAATAGCTTCAAGGAAAGGCAAGCTTTCGATATCACCAACCGTACCGCCGATTTCTGTAATAACAACATCAGAACCCGCTTCTTTGCCCGCACGGAATACACGGTCTTTAATTTCGTTCGTAATATGCGGGATTACCTGAACAGTTCCACCCAAGTAGTCGCCGCGGCGCTCTTTGGTAATTACATTGGAATAGATTTTGCCGGACGTCACATTGTTGTTCTTCGACAAGTTAATGTCAATAAACCGTTCATAGTGACCAAGATCCAAATCTGTTTCTGCACCATCATCGGTAACGAATACTTCTCCGTGCTGATATGGACTCATCGTTCCTGGGTCGACGTTGATGTATGGATCAAACTTCTGAATCGTTACTTTGAGGCCCCTGTTCTTCAGCAATCGGCCAAGCGAGGCTGCTGTTATCCCTTTGCCCAAGGACGACACTACGCCGCCGGTTACAAAAATATATTTGGTCACTGTGATGATACCCTCCAAGCCCTATGGTTAATGTTTAGGTTTGCCCATTTACTCGATAAACATGGATGCGGATACACTCCGCCTATCCATCCAATTTGTGGGAATGCATCCTACAGACCCATCCCTCACAAACAAAAAAAGTGACACCCGTAGCAACGGGGCACTTTTCCTTTTTTGGCATATATAAAAATACAAGCAAGCATCAGCAATGCGTTATGCTCTACTTCTATTTCACCGCGAAACTTGACCTTCTCGTCAAAAGACGAAAACGAGTCGTTTGCGCTTGTATGCGTTATTTGTTAACCGAATCTTAAGCCCATGAGATAGTTTACTCTGCGCTCCTAGCAACTGTCAAGCGAAACTGAATGGATATTCCTCACTCCAGTTCAAACGACTAAGCCATCTGTATTGAGCAGAGCTCGTACCGCAGAAAAGTATAAGAAGGAGGATAAGCTGGGTGCTTAAACCGCCTTATACTTTCAGCAAACATTTACTTGTCAGACTCGTCGCCGTCTTCAAATTCCTCATCATCCGACTCATCATCATCCGCATCGAGTTCACCGTCGACTTCTTCCTCGTCCAGCTCCTCGTCGTCGATTCCAACTTCCTCATCGACTTCAGCTTCCTCTTCTGCCTCTTCGAAGTCCTCGCGGTCCTCGTCGAATACATCGTAGTCTTCTTCAGCCTCTGCGTAAGTATCCTCTTCTTCGTCCGCAAATACATCATCATCTTCGAGATCATCATCATCGTTAATGATACGCGTACGCTTCGCATTACCTACAGGATCTTCAGAACGCTCAACTGGATACCAGCGTTTCAGTCCCCACATGTTGCTGCCAACGCAAGCGAAACGTCCATCAATGTTGATTTCTGTATACACTTGGGCGATGAACTGGTTGATTCCGTCTGCGGAAAGACCGCGTATTTTAGCGATCTCCATCATTAGATCGCGATAGTAGTAAGGCGTATTAGCCGCTTTCAGCACTTCAAAGGCCAAATCGACCATAGGCATTTCCTTCATACGTTCAGGATCCAGCTTTAACGTGAAATTGCTGCTGCTCATATGGACACATCCTCTCTTGCCATTCAATTTATGTACTCGTTCTTACCTATAAAATGCAAGGATCGTGTACGTTATTCTCTTATACACCGCTCACATTTAATCGCAAAACGATCGGTAACTGCCAGAGGCTCGCACCCGTCGTTTACGCTAGTCACAGTATAGTAAAACCTATTTCCTGCAAAAAAGCAAGCGGACCACGCTGCTGCAGTATAGCTTGGACTTCTATGCAAAAAGCGAAAGGATAGTCCTTCCGCTTTGACTGTATCCATCCGGCCATGACACGAGGCAACGCACCTTGGTCGTAAGAGCCCCTGAGAACTCTTTGTTCATCGTATGTCCCCAGTCGATTTTTGACACGGTTTTCAGCCTAATTATGTGAAAAAAGGCAAGTTGCTCATGCGTTACAGAGCGCTCGTTCATACAATAGTTCAGCATGGTCCGTCGGGAGGGGAAGCCAAGTTTGGACACCGTCGCTTTTATCCGTATGTTGCAGGATACGATGGCTCGCACGGACACAACGACTGTTAAGCGTATCATTCGCTTTCAGCGTGCGAGCGACTACCGATACTTCCTACAGCAATTGCCTAAAGTCACTTCATCATCTTTACCGCAAAAAAGCATTAGACAAATGCCCAGCATTCTTGGAATAGCCTGTACATTGCCGGCCGAGGAATCATTAGAGCGATTCGCCGGGCGTGTTTGGATTGAGAAAGATTGTAAAATCAGCGTGCATTCTTCTCCACAAAAGTCGATTATTGTAGATAAGGGCATCCCCTGGGGTGTAAACCAGATTAAAGCCCCGCTGGCTTGGAGCACGACAACCGGTCACCGGGTCAAGGTCGGCGTCATCGATACAGGAGCTGACTTCAGCCATCCAGATCTCCGCCAATCACTTTCTAGGGGCATCAACCTTCTCAATCGCAGCATGCTCCCTCATGATGATAACGGTCATGGTACACATATTGCAGGTACCATCGCCGCAGCAAATCAATTACAGGGCATGATTGGCGTAGCCCCGCGGGCGTTAATCTCGCCTGTCAAAGCTTTTGACCATAATGGGAGCGCCTTCGTATCCGACATTATTCTCGGTATTGAATGGTGTATCCGCAATCGCATGAACGTCATCAACATGAGCTTCGGTATGAAGACAAAAAGCAAAGCGCTGCTTGGAGCTGTCATTAATGCTCACAATGCAGGCGTCATTATCGTTGCTTCCTCCGGCAATGACGGGAAGCGCCGTTCCGTTGATTATCCGGCACGCTACCCTCAAACGATTGCTGTTGGCGCAACGAATAAACTCCGCCGCGTTGCACCTTTCAGCAATCGAGGCTCCTATATTGACGTTTACGCGCCTGGCGACAAAATCGTATCCGCATGGCTGCGCGGCAAATACAATGAAATGAGTGGAACCTCCATGGCCACCTCGCATGTCAGCGGAGCAATCGCGCTTCTGCTCGCACATAAGCCGGGACTTACGCCTACCGAGATCAAGACAATTATTAAACGATCCGTTCAGCCCCTTAGAGGCAGTAAAGCCCGCCGAACGATCGGCGAGCTTGACGTGATGCGTATGATGCAAACCGTGGATAAGGTATGAGTCCACGGTTTATTTTTATGAAACAAAGCTTACATGCGTTCTGGAGCAGAAACACCGACCAAACGAAGCACGTTCGCAATAGCGATACGTACGGCTCCAAGCAAGGCTAAGCGCGCTTGCGATTGCTCAGCATCTTCTGTGATGACGCGCTCCGCTCTATAATAGCTGTGGAACTGGGAAGCCAGCTCGTATACATAACGAATAAGACGATGAGGCGCATATTGTGCTGCTGCCTCAGAGATCTCCTGCGGCAGCTCACCAACTTTACGAAGAAGATCGAACTCGCCCTCGGCAGTCAGCTTGCTGAAATCGATCGTGTCCGTGGATTTAAGAACAATGCCTTGTTCCTCCGCTTGTCTGAAAATACTGCAAATCCGAGCGTGCGCATATTGAACATAGAACACAGGGTTCTCATTTGAAGTAGAGATCGCCAAATCC
>NZ_JBFTSN010000127.1:0-15047 GCF_056400045.1 Paenibacillus sp. 01L418 | reverse complement strand
GGACCAAGCACTGCAAATACGCCCCAAATGAGAGATAGACGACGCAATACCTTCTCATCAGTCGTTACAGCAATGATTGGAGCTTTAGGCTTGTACTTCGATACCATGCGAGCTGTAAAGCCGCTTTGCGTCGATGTGATGATCGCTTTTGCACCAAGGTCAAGAGCCGAGTTAGCAACAGCTTGGCTGATTGCTTCTGTAACGGATACTTGTTGTGCATTGGCTTGTTTTGTGAAAATTTCACGGTATTCCAAAGCGGCTTCCGCACGCTCAGCAATACGAGCCATTGTTTGTACGGATTCAGTTGGATATCTTCCCGCAGCTGTTTCGCCGGAAAGCATGATCGCATCTGTACCGTCAAAAATCGCATTTGCAACGTCACTCGCTTCTGCGCGAGTTGGACGCGGGTTGCGCTGCATGGAATCAAGCATTTGTGTTGCTGTAATGACAGGTTTACCTACACGGTTACCTTTTTTGATCATATTTTTTTGAACGAGCGGCACTTCTTCAGCTGGAATTTCAACGCCGAGGTCGCCACGCGCTACCATAAGACCGTCAGAAACCTCAAGAATTTCATCAAGGTTGTCTACGCCTTCTTGGTTCTCAATTTTGGAGATGATTTGAATGTGACCTGCATTATGACGCTCAAGCAATTCACGAATTTCAAGCACGTCGCTCGCTTTACGAACAAAAGATGCTGCGATGAAGTCTACGCCTTGCTCGATACCAAATACGATATCGTTAGCATCCTTTTCAGTAATACCAGGCAATGAAATTTTCACGCCAGGAACGTTAACGCCTTTTTTGCTTTTAATTGGACCGCTGTTTACGATACGGCAAACGATCTCAGTGCCTTTAACCTCTTCAACTGTCAATCCGATCAAGCCATCATCAATGAGGATAGTTGAACCAATTGTTACATCGTTTGGAAGGTTGTTGTAAGTAATAGGAACACGGTTGCGGTCACCCAAAATTTCTTCTGTAGTAAGCGTAACGATTTCACCTTGATTAAGCTCAATCGGCTCTTCTTTAAGCTTACCAAGACGAATTTCAGGGCCTTTCGTATCAAGCAAAACCGCTACCGAAGTACCAAGTTCTGCATTTGCAATGCGGATGTTTTTAATACGGTTGCCGTGCTCTTCAAAATCTCCGTGTGAGAAGTTAAGACGGGCAACGTTCATACCTGCATTGATTAGCTTTTTTGTGTTTTCCAGTGATTCGCTGGATGGACCGATAGTACAAACAATTTTCGTTTTACGCATGTTAAGTTTCCTCCGTATACTGCCTGATATTCTTTACTATACTGACATGACAACCCACTGCTTGTACAGTGAAATAATCATTTTTACATATTATTCACTATTGAACGGTCGGAGTTGCTTCCGGCGCCTGTTCCTGAGATACATTCACCGCGTCCGCTTTTATACCGATATTTGTATCAGCAACTGCTCCGTCCGCCACATCTCCGGGCTCTTCAACGATCTTGAATTGACCGACTTTACGGAATTTATTATACCGATCTTCGATAAGCTGCTCAGCACTCATTTTCATAAGTTCTTGTAAATGCTGCCACAGCTTTTCCTTAATTTGCTCCGCTTGAAATGCCAAGTCCTTATGTGYGCCGCCCTGCGGCTCTGGAACAATATCCTCAATTACACCAAATTCTAACAAGTCTTTGGCTGTAATCTTCATGGCTTCAGCTGCTTGATCTGCCCTGGAAGCATCTTTCCATAAGATGGATGCCGCTCCATTTGGCGAGATTGCACTATAAATCGCATTTTCCAACATTAATACACGGTTTCCGACGCCTAAAGCGAGTGCTCCCCCGCTGCCGCCTTCACCAATAACGATACAAATAATAGGCACGCCGAAGCCGGCCATTTCCCGCAGGTTGCGCGCAATCGCTTCCGATTGACCTCGCTCCTCGGCGGTTTTGCCCGGATAAGCACCCTTCGTATCAATAAACGTGATGATTGGCCGCTTGAATTTGTTCGCTTGCTCCATGAGACGAAGCGCCTTGCGGAAGCCCTCAGGATGAGGACTGCCGAAGAAACGAGCAATATTCTCACGAGTATCCTTGCCGCGTTGGTGTCCAATAACAGTAACTGGAACACCGTTTATCTTAGCAAGGCCACCAACGATGGCAAGATCATCTGCAAACAGACGATCTCCATGAAGCTCCATATAATCGGTAAATACCGTTTGAATGAAGTCTAACGATGTCGGACGCTGATGATGAYGCGCCATATGCATCTTTTGAGCCGGAGTCAGCTCACTATACAATTCTTCTTCCAGCTGCTTGCACTTAAGCTCAAGACCTCGAATTTCTTCCGTGAAGTCGATACCCTTCTCCACGCTTAAGGTCTTAAGCTCAGTTACCTTCTGCCGCAAGTCGTTCAACGGTTTTTCAAAAGGCAGCTCACCCGCCATAGGATGTTTCCTCCCTTACGCAATGCATATCAAGCAGCTTTGCTAACGTAGGTTTCATATCTTTGCGGTGTACGACTTTATCCAATTGGCCATGCTGCAAGTTAAACTCAGCCGTCTGGAAGTCGTCAGGCAGCTTCTGGCGAATCGTTTGTTCGATAACAATTCGTCCGGCAAAACCGATCAACGCGCCAGGCTCGGCCAAATTGTAATCGCCCAAGCTCGCAAAGCTTGCCGAAACCCCGCCCGTAGTAGGATCGGTAAAAATCGAAATAAACAAACCCCCGGCACCTTGAAACTTTGAAAGTGCCGCGCTCGTTTTGGCCATTTGCATTAAGCTAAGAATACTTTCCTGCATCCGGGCGCCGCCCGATGTTGAGAAAATAAGAAGCGGCAGTTTCTTCTCATGAGCCGCTTCGATCGCTCTTGTAATTTTCTCTCCAACTACGGATCCCATACTGCCAGTGAAAAAATCAAAGCTCATGACTGCTACGACGACAGGAAAACCACCAATCGTACCTTCTCCTGTTACGACAGCTTCGCGAAGACTCGACTTGCTCTTCTGCTGCTCTAGCTTGCTCGCGTAACCTGGGAAGTTTAGAGGATCGATGGATTCCATATTGGCATCGTATTCTACCAGATGCCCATCATCAAGCGTTAATGCAATACGCTCCAACGCGCTTAGACGGTAATGATAACCGCAGGATGAGCATACCTTCAAATTCTTTTCCAACTCTTTGCTATACTGAATCGTGCCGCATTTGGAGCACTTATTCATCAAGCCCTCAGGAACTTCACGCTTGCGTGGTTCCGAAGGTATTGTTGCATATTTTTTCTTAGTAAATAAATCTTTTATTTGCACGTGTGACACCTCTCAAGGCGCAATAGTATAGAGCAGTCCATCATAATGGCCGCATAATGGAGTTGAATACTTCTTGAACTTCCTCCAACTCGCCTGACGGAACTAGTATCTCGTATTGCTGTTTGGACAGATTGACGGAGCGGATTTTCACCAGAAACCCTTCATCCGTTAGCCGCTTCTTGATGTTATCTGCAATTTTTGCTGTTGGTGCGATATAAATGACCGTCCACATCATGGTACCTCCTGAAAACTTTGCTTCCACAAAGCTCACTTACTAAGCACAGCTATCCCGGTAACAGGCCATATGATCTCACAATGATACCATAGTTAAGGCGAATCCGGCAAATCATATTGGATCGCTTTCGGGTCCTGATGTGCAATTCGAGCAGACGCGGCAGCGGCTAATCCAGCAACCAGGTCATCTAAAAAAACATGAATTCGTTCACCTTTTATATTTAGTTGACGAATAATACCGGGTTTTACTTTATCTAAATATCCGAAGCTCGTCAATCCAATCATGCCGTAAACATTCGTAATGCCGAGCGCAAGCGTCTCATCCACACCGTAAAGCGACTCATCATTTTCCATAATCGATTGCAAAGGCTCTGGCAATAACTTCCGCTCAGCTAACTCATCAAGGGCCATACCCGTATACATGACATATTGAACCTCTCGTTTGCCAAGTACCGCCCTTACGCTTTCCTCACACTCTTCCATCGTCAAATCACCATTATAGGGACGCTGCAGCGTATAAACGATTTCTGTTACATCATCGATGGATACCCCTCGTTTTAAGAGCCATTTCTCGATTCCTGTCATAGGACTCATTCCTCCCGTAACTGCTTGTACGTTTATCTTGGAAACATAGGCGTGAGCAGATGACATTGTCCTCAGGCGGCGCTCGCACTCTCCGAGCCCCATAGCCATCTTCACATGTATCTCTAAACATATGCACAGATAGGCTCTGATGTGCATACGAAATGCCGTTGCTTGCAAGATAAAGCAGGAGGGTAGAAATCCTATTGCATCAATACCAAATATTCATGGCAAAAGAATAATTTTTCTTCTTATTTTTTTGCATAATCTCACTATCGAAATAACTTCAGACCACGGTTTGCTCAGCTCAAACCTATTCTCGCCATGCATATTTTCAAGCATAAGATCAGCATTTAATTTCTGATTTACCCGAAGCGAGAAATAGAATTCAGATGGTTTCGCATCAACTTGTTTATGTCGTTGTCATTTTACGATGATCGAGCCTTCACCCAAGAGCTGCTCAACGGCTGAGATAAGCTCAGCAGATGGTTTAACGCGATAACTATCGCTGAGAGCAATCGATTTTTGTCCTTGTACATAAAATAACACGGTAGCGAGCTGTCCGGAATGACCAGCCAAAACACTTTTCAGCTGTTCAAGGACAGCAGGCTGTTCATTTTCAGCCAAAATTTTTATATATACGCGCTGCGGCTTGCGCTCATCGGATGCAGGTGTCGTGCGGTTATTTCCCGACTGAGGGCCAGGTTTAACGCTACTATTATCAGCAGCCTTAGTCTGGAAAGCTGGCCGATTGCTAGGTGACGTCGTTCGGTTAGCTTGGCCTTGCGTTTTCTGAGTACTGCCCTGAGAAGTATAGCTGCTCCCGCCCGTTCTTGCCGCGCGAGCCTTCGCCTGCTTCTGCAGCCGTCCTACGTGATCCGCAAGCTCCATCTCCGCATGTTCAATCGGTACACAATCTTCAACGATGAGCTTATAGTCATCATCCTGCTGCTGAACCGTTGCTTGTATAATGGCTAAGCCGCCCTTTTTGAGCTTGCTTTCGATTCGCTTCCAGATCGTTGGAAATACGACAGCTTCCACACGCATTATGCGATCTTCAAGCTCGAGGAAACCCATGGACAGACCTTTCTTATTCGTGAAAGGTTTGATGGATACGACCATAATGCCTACAATAGCAATCGCCCCGTCCTTTGCATCAGACAGCTCAACAAACCGATCAAGACCTAGCGCTGACAGCTGCTGCTCGGCAGCATCCAGCGGATGGCCGGATAAATAAAGCCCCAGCAGGTCCCTTTCAAAATCAAGCTGTTGCCCTGTCGTGTACGGACGGATTTCGGGCAGCTCGACATCCCAGTTCTGCACCTCATCTAAACCAAACATTTCAATTTGCAGCTCTTCACGGTCTTTGCGCCATTTGATTGCTGTCTCTACCGTCTCCTCCAATGCAGCTAGTAGCTGAGCACGATGTCCTGGCAACGAATCAAGAGCTCCCGCCTGAATGAGCGACTCCAGCACCCGCTTGTTCACAACCCGCAGGTCTACACGTTGGCAAAGATCTAGAAGACTATCAAAGAGCCGATCCTCTCGCTCTTTTAAAATCGCTTCAATGGCTTGTGTGCCCACATTTTTAATAGCTGCCAGCCCGAATCGAACCGCTTTCTCAACAGGTGTAAACGATACGCTGCTTTCATTAACGTCAGGCGGCAGCACAGCAATGCCCATTCGCCGGCATTCATCCACGTATTCAGCGGTCTTCCGCTGATTTCCTGTAACTGAAGCGAGCATCGATGCCATAAACGGCACAGGATAGTTAGCTTTAAGCCATGCTGTCTGAAAGGCGAGTACTCCATATGCTGCTGCATGCGCCCGAGGGAACCCATAATCGGCAAATCGAACAATCATGTCGTAGACATGATTGGCATCCGTTTCTGAATACCCTTTTGCAAGACTTCCTTTCACAAAGTGAGCCCGCTCTTCGTCGAGCACCTCACGCTTCTTCTTGGATACTGCTCGGCGCAGCAAATCCGCTTCGCCAAGAGAAAAGCCAGCCATCAAGGAGGCAATTTGCATGATCTGCTCTTGATAAACAATAATGCCGTAAGTGTCAGAGAGAATAGGCTCTAGCGACGGATGCGGATATTCAACCGTTACGAGCCCGTGTTTGCCTTGAATGTATTTAGGAATAAACTCCATCGGGCCGGGACGGTAGAGTGCAAGGACGGAGACGATATCCTCGAATTCCGTTGGCTTCATTTCCTTCAGCACTCGCCGCACACCAGCAGACTCGAGCTGAAAAATTCCGGTCGTGTCGCCGCGGCTCAGCATGGCATACGTTGCCGGATCACTATCGCTAATGGTGTGGAAATCGATCACTCTGCCGTGCTGCTCCTTAACGGCGTGCAGTGCACGCTCTAGAATGGAGAGTGTACGCAAGCCGAGAAAATCCATTTTTAGAAGTCCAATAGCTTCTAAATGCTCCATTGAATATTGGGTGAGCGGAATTCTCTCGCTTCCAGTCTGTATTGGCGTATAGTGTGTAAGCGGCTCTTGTGAAATCACAACACCCGCAGCATGAGTGGAGGCATGCCTTGGCATGCCCTCAACCTTCAAGGCCATCTTCAGCATAGCAGCCGTCTTCGGCTGACGCTCGCTTGCTTCGCGAAGCTCGTTGCTCATGCGGAGCGCTTCCTCAATCGTAATGCCCAGTTGGTTTGGAATAAGCTTAGCTGCTCGATCCACCTCTTGAAACGGAACGTTCATAGCTCTGCCTACATCCCGAACTGCTGCCTTGGCCGCCATCGTTCCGAATGTAATGATTTGAGCAACATGCTCTTCGCCGTATTTGGCTGCCACGTAAGCAATGACCTCGTCACGCCGTTCATCATTGAAGTCAATATCAATATCGGGCATGGAAATTCGCTCAGGATTAAGAAAACGCTCGAACAAAAGCTTATATTTCAGCGGATCAACATCCGTTATTCGAAGCGTATACGCAACAAGGCTACCCGCGGACGAGCCCCGTCCAGGTCCCGTTCTAATGCCTGAATCATGAGCGAAGCGAATAAAATCCCAAACGATCAGAAAATAGTCGCTGAATCCCATCTTCTCGATGACAGACAGCTCATATTCGAGCCGCTGCTCCGCCTTTTGTCTATAATCAGTATCTTGAACCCACTCTGGATTTCCGCCATATCTAGCAACTAATCCGTCGCGGCATAAAGTAATTAAGTAATCGGCTGAGCTCATACCCGATGGTACCGGCCTAAAAATAGGAAGCGCAGCGCGTCCAAGCGTCAGTTCAAGCTCACATTTATCCGCGATCTCAACTGTATTCGCAATCGCTTCAGGCACATGTCTGTACAGCAGCGCCATTTCGTCCGCACTCTTCAGATACATCTGATCCGTCAGCATGCGCAATCGATCAGTATCCTCTGTCGTTTTGCCCGTACCGATGCAAATAAGCACATCCTGCATAGCAGCGTCCTCAGCCTGCAAGTAATGCACATCATTTGTAGCGACCAGCTTAATACCTGTTTCCTCTGCAAGCTTTATCATATCAACAGCTACTTTTTTCTGATCCAGAAGACCATGATCCTGCAGCTCTAAATAAAAGTCATCTCCGAAAATATCTTTATAACGCAAAGCGCTGCTTCGTGCTTGCTCCAAGCGGTCATGCAGCAGATGCTGAGAGATCTCGCTCCCCAAACAAGAGCTTAAACAAATCAGCCCTTCAGAGTACTCACGCAGCATCTCCAAATCAACGCGGGGTTTATAGTGAAAACCTTCTAAATGTGCTATGGAGGAGAGCTTCATTAAGTTTCGATAGCCCGCTTCGTTTTTGGCAAGCACAATCAAATGATAGATTGGATTTTCCTTGCGCGACCCTTTCTCAAAGCGAGAACCAGTCGTCATATATAGCTCGCACCCAATAATCGGTTTTATTCCTTGTGCACGGCATGCCCGGTAAAAAGGAATAGCTCCGTACATGACTCCATGATCGGTGAGCGCAAGTGCCTTCATGCCGAGGTCCGCAGCTTTAGCTGTCAAATCTTTAATTCTGGCGGCGCCGTCGAGCAGGCTATATTCGCTGTGGACGTGCAAATGCACGAAAGATTGTTCATTATGGCCGCTCATCGCATCGGTTCCTTTCCGCTTCGTCCAAAAATAAGATAATTCTATTTTATCATAATAGCGATGGACACGCCCATAGAATGGTAGCAGAGCATACAAGCATGCGGTGTTAATCTACAAGACTATATTTTTGGAGGGATACGGGTGAGCTATTTTTTGTCCAAAGCAGGACTTGATTTCTTTATCGCATTTGGCGTTGTTTTAGGTGGATCTACGCTTGCAGCAGTGGGATCGGTGTTTATGCTGATGCCGCCAGCCCATACAATGCTCGATACAGCCATAAAACTGAAAATATGGGCGATCGTCGCAGCAATCGGGGGGTCGATTGATCCCGTTCGAGTCATTGAAAGCAACATTATGGATGGTCAGTTATCGCCGGCAGCCCAGCAAATCTGCTTTATTATTATCGCTTTTCTGGGTGCACATTTAGGCACAGAGCTAGTGCGGCTTATTTGCAAGGGAGCCACCTAAGCGATGCGCGTGCCGCCGTTTAGCCGTTTCACGAGAGGACTGCAAATGGTAGGAGTATTGACACTCGGGATGATCATTGGCGCAATTGTGTACAATTCGCTTTATTTGGCGCAATTTGAGGCTTTAATCACATTGAAGAGTGAGCTGGAGGTTAAGCTGGAGCAATACGAAACGGATTTAAAACATTTAAATGAATTCAAGAATCAGCATACCGTTATAAAAAGCATCCTGCCCCGTGTAGAGAAAGAAGCCGGCCAAAATACGGGAAGGCCCCATCTTGATCAAGTTACCGAGGCGTTGATTATTAAGCGGATAAAAGGGGATTTGAGCGTCTTCCTTGGGCAAAGCATTTATGAAATTGACTCTGACGCAAAATTCGCACGCAACCTCCTTGAGAAGAAGGTCTATATGGATGTGAACAGCAAGGACTATACCATTGAGGTTAAGACTATTCTTGTCGTTGATAATGTGCTGCATGTCTGGATCAAGGTGCGTGATTATGCAAAGCCTCCTTCTTAAGCATACAGCTGCGATTCGTGATACAATAGAGCCTGTCTATTCACAAGATCGAAGCTGTACATACGTAACTTAAAAGGAGTTGCTTTTCCATGGATCAACTGATGCAATGGCTGCTTGTGCCGGGCATCCTAATTACACTCGTGCTTTCGGCTGTATTCAGCTTTAAATCACGCCGCTCCACTGATGCGAGAACCCGGGGCCTCTTCACAGCTAGAATGAATATTAGCATGGGAGCCATGCTGCTTTTTATCGCTCTCGTTCAGTTGTTCTTGTCCGGAGAATCTACGCTTCGCATCGTAATTGGCGCTATATTCCTTGTGATCGGCGTATTTAATGTATTTGCTGGTCTTCGCAATCTCAGCGCGTACAGCTCGACAAGAAATTAAATGTGCAATTAATACGGATCAATCATTTGGGCCGTCAGCATCGCTTTGGCGGCCAAGCCTTGTTTGTCCTTCACTTCGATTTCAAGCTTCGTAAACTTCCGACTCATCTCAAGCGCTTTAGGTATGATCGTAACCTCACTGTCAATTTGAACCGGCCTTACAAAAAAAGTCGTCATACTCTCCAGCAAATAGTCACGCTTCGCCGTTTCTCGAATCATTCTGCGAGCCGCTTGCGTCATTAGCGTAGAGAGAAGTCCTTCCGACACCATCCCAAGCGCACCTGACATTTGCGGTGTAATGATTCCCTTATAAGCAATGCCCAGCTCGTCCTGACCAATGACATTAACATTTGTTGTAGCCATAAAGCCCGTCCACATTAAGTCTTCGAAAGTCTCTCCCGATTCCGGCTGCTTTCCAGCAAATCGCATCGCATCAAGCACTTCTTGCCTCGTCACAACGCCTAACAGCTTGCGATGCCTGTCAACGATAGGCAACAAATCAATACCTTCCGCAGCCATCGTATGAGCAGCCGAAGTGACCGTTATATTGGGTGCCGCTGTAATCGGATTTTTTGTCATCACTTTATCTACCGCGCTATCCTCAGGCGATCCCACAGCATCCTTAGCCGTCATCATGCCAACAACCTTGCCCCTTACATCGACTACTGGAAATCTGGAATAACCCGTTTCCCGCGATATTTTATGGAAGTCCAAAACCGTTTGCCCGATTCGCATCACATCAGCGGGTCTGCTGAAGGTTACGATGTCTTCGATCAGCATGATCTTCCGCTTAATAAGCCGGTCGTACATCGCACGATTGATCATGGAGGCGACTGTAAACGTATCATGCCGCGATGAGATGATTGGGAGAACGCGCTCGTCAGCAAGCTTGATTACTTCCGCGCTCGGCTCAAATCCGCCTGTAATCAATACGCCTGCTCCCTCCTCAAGCGCGCAGCGATGCGCCCCGATACGGTTGCCGACTATTAGCAAGCTGCCCTCGTCAATGTAGCGCAACATCGCATCCAGCTCCATTGCACCAATGACAAACTTATGCAGCGTTTTATCAAGGCCGGCTGCTCCGCCGAACAGCTTGCCTTCCACGATTTCGGCAACCTCGCCAAATGTAAGCTGGTCCAGCGCTTCACGCCGTTTCCGATCAATTCGCACCGTTCCGATACGTTCCTTCGTGCTGACAAGGCCAGAGCTTTCCGCTTCTTTAAAAGCTTTATAAGCCGTTCCTTCGCTGACGCCTAATTCCTTGGCAATCGCGCGTACGGATATTTTCGTTCCAATCTTCAAGCTTTGTATATAAATCAATATTTGTTCATGCTTCGTGTTAGTCTCGTTGCCTGGTCCGATTGAAGCCACCTTATATCCTCCGTCCACTTGCCTTTGTTTCTCCCTATTATAGGAGAAAGCGAGGAACAAGTCATGCTCACCCTCAATTCGGGCCTAATCTAGAGCTGCCATTGAAGCAGAACTTGATTCGTACGCAGCCTGCCATCGATCAGCTGGCCCTCCAAGCCTTTAAACCGCCATTTCTTGAACAGCTGCTGTACCGTTTGAACGTTGATGGCATCTTCAGCGCCTGACATGATAAACGCTTGCCAATCATATTCAATCGGAATCGGATATCGCAGTGATTGGATAAGGAATTGATTCATTTCTATCACTTGTGATGGAATTTCATCGTATATGCTAGAGAACAAAAAAGAGCTTTGCTCGCTGTGCGGCCGAGAAATAGGATCAGATTTTAAGTCAAGCACATATTCAACGATTTGGGTATGCGGGTTAACACGACAGCTGAATGAGCCACGTGCAGCCAAAGCCTTATCGACACGGTGAGACAAGCGGTATGTGAACTGAACAAGGAATGGAACATTGTTATAATATGCGCGAACTTTTCTGAAAAATTCGAATTCGTCAACCACTTTGCATCCTCCTCGTGTCCACTGATTTTGCCCTTATATATCCTACCACTTTTATTTAAAATGGTAAATTGATCCTTTAAAGGCAATGATATTATTAGAATGATACTTTTTTACACAATTATAGTAAAGAGACCATCTATTAGTCAATGACTATAGTCACTCTTTTTAATATGCTCTATAGAATGTTGTTGATAGACTAGTAAAGTTTTATCGTTAGGCTGAGGTGAATCAATGAGTGGGATTGCAGGACTTGTAGGAGAGAACATTCGACTGCTGCGCAAAAAAAGAGGGCTTAGTCAAGAACAGCTTGCTCTTCGCGCTGATATAAATGCTTCCTATATGGGACAGGTTGAGCGGGGAGAAAAAAATCCAACGATTGATGTGCTAAGCAAAATCGCGTTTGCCCTTCAAACGCCGCTCGAGAGAATCRTGAACGTTGTTCCAAACCCCGATGCTGCAGATGATACTGACGATGAAGGATATGCCACGAAGGTTGCCCACCAAATGAACGGCTTAAGCTTAAAGGAGCAGGAAGCGGTATATAAATTCGTTAAGCAGCTTGTTCAATTTAAAGAAATCCAATAAGAAGGTTTCGTCAAATATGCTTATTAACAAGAAAAAGATCCGACGGTATAATACCGACGGATCTTTTTTTTGTTGTATGCTAACCTCGGGCTCTGCGGGCAGTTGTCGCCTTCTGAACAAGCTTCTGTTCCCATAACAGCGCCTTCGCTCGCTTAATGCGCGCGAGCTCCTTCCGTCTCTCATCATTCATAACCAGCGCATTGACATGTGACGTTATGATGATTAAAGAGAACAAAATCCATACTAATCCGAATACACTCATCAAGCTCCAAGGCGCATTCAGCTCGAGACGCGGAATCGCATATACAAGCATCGCCAGCGCAATAAGCAAATACAATACATGACGGCCTTTTCCAGCTAACATTCCCTTCAACTCCTTCATACGGTCATAAGCGGCTTATATTCTTGTCCGCATAATCATTCTATGAAGGAGGGACAGGGTATATGTCTCCTATTAGTCTACAATGGACTTCAGCACATCGGACATAATGCGGTTAACATCCTCAAACACGACGGCAAACCGGCGCTCCGCATCCATCAATTTGCCTATCAACGGATTAAGCGTAATCACTTCATAGAGCTTGCTCATCTTCTCCATATCTTCGGCAGAAGGCTCTTCACCAGCCATCATTTTTTGCTGTAAAAAGTTTTGCCGCTCGCGAAAATCATCCAGCATTGCCTTTGCATCTGCATCAGCTTCTGCTTCCAGCTTCGCAGCCTTTAATAGCAATGCCTCTTCGCTTTCCTTAAGCGCCTTCGCTAATTCATAAGCTTTGTCATAAATGTTCATTCGTCTCTCTCCCATTCTTATCGCTCTCATTTGGTATTCAATACGTCCAATCATACCCCTTATTCTATACATGAACCAAATCCTTGATGGAAAAGCATGCTAAAACAACACAAGCTTCAGAACCGTTTCTGATTCACAAAGGAATAGATGTCCTCATATGCTGAAGTAATTCGTGTAAAACACCTATAGGCCGCTAACCTCTTATCGTCATCCTCCTGCTTGGAAGGAGATTTATGATGCTCAAATCGAAAGTAGCCGTACAGGTGATCAGCTCCGGTATGCTTCCGGAGGATACGCTCATGCTTGGCGAAGCACAAGTAAAGCAGTGGAAAATCCCTCAAGGCCAGCACATTCTCGTAAAGTTTGGTGCTTTTCGGCAGCATGTCAAGGTTATTCCTGTCGCAAAGTACGACGGAATGAGGATCAGTCAAAGTTTAGCCAGACAGATGGGATTAACAAATGGCACATCGATCCGACTGCAATACAAAGCCAGCACTGCCACACTCGTTTTTGGGCCTTTAATCGGCGTTCTCATTAGCCGAGATTATCCGCATATGCCGGATAAACCCTTTGGTTCCATTACTATGTTTTGCAGGGAGCTTGTTGAAGCCTGTACAGCGCAAGGCGCGTACGTTTATTTTTTCACACCTAATCAGATCGGCACAAGTATCGACAACATTGATGGCTGGATCTATTCCGACGGCTGGCGGAAGCTCTCGATGCCCGTTCCTGACGTCGTTAATAACCGTCTTACCTCACGAAAATTGGAGAACAGACCCAGCGTACAACATTTCATGAAAGAAGTAAAACAGCACCATCAGACTACCGTTTTCAATGAAAAGTTTTTGGATAAAACCGAGGTTTTCGATGCGCTTAAGAAAGATGAAAGCTTGGTTCGCTATTTGCCTGAGTCGCATCTGCTGCGCAACTATACGATGCTGAAATCAATGTGCTCTCGGTACAGCAGCGTTTTTCTCAAACCTGTTCGCGGTAGCTTAGGAAAAGGAATCATTCGGATCACTCATCTTGATTCGAGCAATTATCAAGTGATGTATGCGACTTCGGCTGGTACTCGAAGACAGCAGTTTACGAGCTTGGTTAAGCTCTTCTCGACGATTTCCGCGAAGATGAAAACCGTGAGATACCAAATTCAACAGGGATTGCAGCTCATTGAAATCCAAAAGCGGCCAGTCGACTTCCGCGCACTCGTCCAAAAAAATTCGAGCGGTAAATGGACGATCACATCCATTGTAGCCCGTACAGCCGGAACTCATCATTTTGTCTCAAACTTAGCGCGCGGCGGCACGCTCAGCACGGTTGGAGAAGCTGTTGCAAAATCAAATCTGCAGGCAGGGGTTAGCAGGCAGGAAGCAGCGCAGCGGCTCCAACAGGCAGCGCTAAATATCGCGCGCGGCGTTGATGCGCAAATACCAGCACATTTCGGTGAGCTCGGCATCGATCTTGCAATGGATACGGCAGGCCGCGTATGGCTGCTGGAAGTCAATTCCAAACCGTCAAAAAATGATAACACACCGCTAAATGACAATAAAATTCGTCCATCCGTCCGCATGATGATTCATTACTCCCGTTTTTTAGCGGGCTTTTAACGGAGGCTTCTATGCAGAATCGAAAGGTCAAACTTGCCATTCTCGTGGCCTCAATCAACGATAATGCCTCAGAGCATGCATCTATTCCGGTAATGCCAGAGCCTTCCTTCTATCGTGCGCTCAGCATTGCCGGCGAGCAGCTTGGCATGGACGTCTATGTATTTACAGCAGAAGACTTTCAGCAGCATACGGAGTCTCTCGTAGGCTATCGATTGGAGAACGAGCATTTTTCTAAACAGACCGTCCCATTTCCTGACATCATCTATGACCGCTGTTTCTTTACTGAAGCCAATCAGCGAATAAACTGCCGCCGCATTCTCAGTTCCCTTGCTCAAGTTAAGCCTTACCAGCTTCTAAACGGAAAACTTCCTGGGAAGCTCGATGTGTATGAAGCACTCAAAGAAGACCATATGCCGCTGTTTCTTTACTGAAGCCAATCAGCGAATAAACTGCCGCCGCATTCTCAGTTCCCTTGCTCAAGTTAATCCTTACCAGCTTCTAAACGGAAAACTTCCTGGGAAGCTCGATGTGTATGAAGCACTCAAAGAAGACCATATGC
>NZ_JBFTSN010000126.1:0-15272 GCF_056400045.1 Paenibacillus sp. 01L418 | reverse complement strand
ATGCTTCTCGGCGGTCTAGGGATTTATATAGGAAGATTTTTACGCTTTCATTCTATTCATTTGTTTACGGAGCCTTTGTCTTTATTGAAACAAGTGCTAGATTCATTAAACGGAAATTCATTGCTGTTCATCCTATGGATGAGCGTTTTACAATTTATCGTTTATTGGTTTTTTGTAGATTCAAAAGGGAATGAAGCTTGATGGAGGGAACACCTTACTTATAGAAATTTAATAAAAACCTCCTTTTAATTGAGCTGATTCAGCTGCTTTAACGGGAGGTTTTCCTATTGTGCTATCTTTTCGTCTTATAGTTACGGCTGCCRTATTACCCTCCGTTGTGAAACTTTCCTCACTATTTTTTTAAATACCATATAGCAGAATGATACGGCAGGCGCTGGGTCGCTTAAGCTCCAGATGGCAGGCGCTCTTTTGACAAAATGGGATTTAACGATTGGCAGGACGCTTAACTGTTTGGTTCGGACATAATCACGCGATGAAATAAGATCTTCAAACAAAAAGCAGAAGGCGATCCCTGTATCGCTTGTAATCGCATAGCTTCCAATCGGCTTGCCTACAAGCTCGTTGTAAGCGAGCAGTGGGAAGTTAACGCCACATTTTTGAAGGAGGGGGTCCAGTGTAGTCGTTCTTGCATTAATCTCCAGCAAATAATACTTGCCGGTTACCGCATCTTTTTTGAATTCAATTTCGGCGAAGCCCTTATAGCCAATCGCTTCTAGAAAAGGGGCACCGATGTGGTAAAGCTCCTCTATGTACTTTTGCTTTGTAAAGGAAGAGGCGCCAAAGTTAATCGGGAATTGCCGTAGTTTTTGACAGGTCATCCAGTGAGTTACCTTTGAACTCTGATCCAAGTAGGCATCAAGCGTATAGACATGGTCATCGAAGCCGGGAATAATTCTTTGCACGATAACCTGAAGTTTAGCTTGCCTCGATTTCTCGATTGCAGCTCTCATTTCCTCCAAGTTATGGCATGTGAATATTTTGGCTCGGAAAAAGTCCACGAAAGCTGGAGAGTCCGTGGGTTTCACGATACATGGAAAGCCGATCTCAGCAACGACTCTTTCTTCAAATCGTTCCTCAGCTGGGCTGATCGATTCTGGCACTAATACACCGTGTTTTGTTGTAAGGGTATGGAGATACTCCTTATCCATAATATTGCTCCAAAAGCCTTGAACGTTCATATTTATATGGTAGTACTTTTTGAGTTCGTCCAAATAAGAATCAACGAACTCCACATAAGGGTCGACGCTCGGAAAAAGGACAGGCTTCTTGTCCTGCTTTTTGGCGTAGTCGATTAAATAGTGCAGAAGCTCCTCTTTCTGCTGTTTATAATGAGGAACAATAATTTGCTCGCTTAAGTATTTGGATTTGGCGCCATATGTATTTTGCTTGGAATAATCCATTGCTACAGTATAGATCCCCTTGGAACCGAGGCCTCTTATGATGCTTAAACCTGTGTAAAAGTTTGAGCCAAGTATGACAGCTTTATTTTCCACCAAACAACACTCGCTTCCTTAGTCATATGAAATAGTTATGTCATTCGCGTTGTTTTCAATCTCTCCTAAATATTGCTAAATATATCATGAGGGTATTTCATTATCAAACACATTTTGATGGATATAGCCATTGTCTGCTCTACTGTATTAGAATAGTTATGCAGGGAATTATTGCAAGCTTAAGTATCTTGTAAGAGGAGAATGGCCATGACACGTGTTCAAGCCGTAATTACTAATCCCTTTTTCGATAAGCCTTTATGGCTTCCTAAAGGAGAGAGCCGAGAAACTGCATATTTATCAAAAAATTCAAGCGCAGAGGATGTTGTTATTTTTCTGACAGTGCTATGTGGCATGAATGATATTGATATAAATAAAGAACCTAATAAAGTGGTAAAAGAACTCATTAATACAGATGAAATTGTACTGAGCGGCGGGATTGCTTTTGAGAGTCATAGCCATGTGATACTTCCCAGTTGTTGCTGTGGATTGGAGCAATGGAAGGAGGTCCTTGACGCGGTCATAAATAAGAAAAGTGCCTGGCTAGGACATGATCCCTTTCCATCTATCGAATACTTGGATCAATCAGTAAGGATTTGGTCGGATGATTACTATGGAGTGATGAATGTAAAACCACCAACAGAACAAGAGAAGCAGAAAATGTTTTTTATTGAATATAACGATATTGAATTGATTGAACAACTGGAGAGTATTGAAGCTGATCTATTGGATTTCTTTAGATACGCATTGGTCAAACAATTATCGATGGTTAATGCTGAGCTATTGGACAAGCTTTTCTTGAAATATTGTGAGTGGCTTAGCTTGAAAATAAAATAACCACCAATCAAATAGGGAGGAAAAAGATGAGAAAATGGATAGCGTATTTGGTAGTCGCAATCGCAGTCTGCGGGTTAATCATTGGCATTAATAAACCATTTGAAAAAGGCGATTATATTCTAGAGAAACAACTTAACAGCAATGACGCTCCAAYCCTATTTGTTGTCTATAACATTTCAAAAAAAGAGGCTAAATCCAAATCGCTTTCTGATTTTTTGAATAACGAAAATCATAACGATGTGATGATTATTCGCGTTGATGATAGAGAGCTTTACAATGACCTGAGGATCGGCGAAAGAGTAACGATCAAAACAAAGGGTTACACGATGTTGTCATCCCCACCACAAGCGGTAGCGGATGAGATTATTAGGCATTCTTGAGCTGCTCTAACGCCGCTTCAATAGGTTTGTCTAGTCGTGTATTCTCCTTGATGTCACTCCAATAAACGATCAGAACGTTTCCTTCCTGATATAATCTCGGAAACGATTTGGAATCGGCATTCTCTGTTTGTTTATGGAGTTCTTCAGCCCCATTAATACGATCTTTTTCAGATTGAAAGATATAAAAATGCATAAACTCAGGTTCATTTTCTTTCTTATTTAGTGGCATTCCTACGGAATAGACCTCGGGAATAACATCGTTTAATTTCGGAGGGTAACCTGTTATCCCATAGGATATTAGCTCTAACTTCTGAGCTTCAATCGCTTTAGTTACATCCTCTAAAATAAACTTATTTTCCTTGCTATTTGTATCTTTGGAGCATCCGCCTAAGATGATGATGCATAATAAAATGAAAAATACTGGTTTTATTTTCGACATTACCGATAGTACACCCCCAACATAATAATAATGCTGCCTTACGACATTTACTTGTAATCATATAGACACCTTAATAATTGATAAGGTTGCATTATTTGGATGGATTAGCCATTTGGAAAGAGTTAAAGTCTAACGAATCGTAAAGAGCTTATTTTGCGGAAGAGTGATGTTTAAAAACGCTAACGAATCACAGCAACGCTATTAGGTGCTTTTGTACACGAAAAGGGATGTTTTAAAGGAAATAAGGTTGCTAGTGTTCGTTACATTTTTTAAAAGCGGAAATGTAGGCGGATAACGTGTATCAGATTCGTTACAGATAATGATGATACCTCTGGTGGCGCTGGAAGTGGTGGTACTTCTAGTACTTCTGGTACCGCTGGTATCTCTGGTATCTCTGGCACCTCTGGTACCTTTGGAACTGCTGGTATTTTTGGTACCTCTAGTACCTCTAGTACCTCTAGTACCTCTAGTACCTCTAGTACTGCTGATACTGCTGGTTTCGCTGGTACCGCTGGCACTTCAGGTACTTCTGGTACTTCTGGTACTGCTGGTACCGCTGTCGCCTCTGACACCTCTGTCTGCTCTGTCACCTCCCTGGTACTCATGATACTTCTGGTGGACAGTTCATCATGTACTCTACCTATTCGCATACAAATGCAAATGCATCGCTATACACAAACTAAAACGCAAACCGGCTGCTAGAAGGCTGCGCCTTTCGGATATGCTCTCCGTATTTCGGAATGCTCACCGTAAACTGCGGTCTTGTGCTATATTTTGAGAGAGTAACGATGATAGTTCCAAACCATACATATAAGGAGGCAATCCGATGATGAGCGTGCATAGCAACAACAATGATGTAAGCGGTTTCGTTAGGGCGGAAGGTAAAAAGTTGCTTAATGGAGACGGCAAAGAAATTGTTCTGAGAGGCGTTGGGTTCGGAAGCTGGCTGCTGCCGGAAGGCTATATGTGGAAGTTTCCGCAAGGCGGAGACCGTCCGCGCAAAATCGAGGCGATGGTCAAGGAATTAATCGGCGAAGAGAAAGCAGCACAGTTCTGGGATAGTTATGTGGAGCGTTATGTGGATGAGATTGATGTCCGCGAAGTGGCGAAGCAGGGCTTTAATTCCGTGAGGTTTCCAATCAATGCCCGCGGAATTCTAGAGCAAGGCGAAGAGATCATTTTTAATGAAAAGAGGCTTGCACGAATTCATGAAGTGATTGAATGGTGCAGAAAGTATAAGCTGTATGTCATTTTGGATTTGCACGGGGCGCCAGGCGGGCAGACGGGAGCCAACATTGACGATTCGGAAAATGATTTGCCGGAGCTGTTTACGGATCGCCGCAACCAAGAGCTGACGATCGCGATTTGGCGAATGTTCGCAGAGCGCTATAAAGACGATTGGATTATTGCCGGATATGACCTCTTTAATGAACCTCTTCCAGATTGGTTTAACCAATATAACGACCTTGTAGAGCCGCTGCACAAGGAAATTACAGCAGCGATCCGTGAAGTGGACAAGCGTCATATGATCATTATTGAAGGGGTGCATTGGTCAACGGATTGGAGTGTATTCACAGAGAAATTTGATGATAATTTAATGCTGCAATTCCATAAGTATTGGAACAACCCCGATACGGAAAGTATTCAGAAGTATATAGATAAGCGTGAGGAGTGGAATGTGCCGATCTTCATGGGCGAAGGCGGTGAAAATAACGCACAGTGGTACAGCGGAGCATTCCAAATGTTCGAGGACCATCAGATTTCGTGGAATTTCTGGACGTGGAAAAAGATGAACACATCAAATTCTCCGTACTCTATTCGTATGCCGGAAGGTTGGAATCTGCTGACGGCTTATTTGGAGGGCGGCGCTAAACCGGATGAAGCAACGGCGGAAGCGATCTTAAATGAATATCTCGATAATCTGAAAGTGGACAATTGTGATGCGTTCCCGGGCATATCCCGTGCGCTGCTGCGTCACCTTCCGCTCCAGATTCCTGCTGAATTTTATGGACAAGGTGAGGGTGCCGGCTTTGGCATCGTGAACAAGAAAACGAACAAGACAGGACTGCGTGCAAGTGACGGCGTGCCAATGAGGATGATTACGGGCAAGACCGAGATGCCAAGCTATCATTCAGAGGGCGGCAAGGTTTGGGCAGAGGATAATACGCTTTGTGTTGAGCTGCATCAAGGGGATTGGCTTGCGTATGATGCTTTGTGCGTCGAAGCAAAGTCATTTGATCTGCATGCAGGGCTGCTAGCAGCTGCGGGTCAAGCGACATTATCCATTGAACTAGAAGGCCAAGAGCCGGTGAGCTGTGAGGTAAACGGTGAGGATTGGACGGAGAGCCTGCTTCTAAAGGACATCCATCTACCAGCTGGAGCAGTTCGTGTCATCATCCGTATTTTAAGCGGCAGTGTAGATTTGGATTGGATTGAATTTTCGTTTGCTAAATAGAATGAAAAAAAATGTGATGCGAGGCAGGTTCTGCCAGCATCACATTTTTTTGTGCGCAAAAAACGGTAGATGCACCCAAAACCGAAAAATGGTCACCTGAATACGAAATCTAAAGCCTTACGAGACAGGAGCCAACAATCTACAATTAAAGTATAAGAGATGCAAGGGCTTACATCAGATTTTCAACAGCATGGGGGTAATTATTTTGAAAACACAGCTAGGTTCAGCGCCTGCTTCCTTGCCTGCTGCGGACGCAAAGGCAGCAAGAAGCAAATGGTTCAAAAAGTTGTACAGCCAACGGCACATTCAAATTATGGCGTTACTAGGCGTGCTATGGATGATTATATTCAACTACGTTCCTATGTATGGCGTTATTATCGCCTTTAAAGAATTCAACATTGTTAAATCCATAAGCGAGGCGCCTTGGGTTGGCTTTATGCACTTTAAGGAGTTTTTCCAGGATGAGAGCTTCGTTGATGTCATGAAAAATACACTCGGCATCAGTCTTATCAAACTTGCAATCGGATTTCCACTACCTATTATTTTTGCATTATTTTTAAACGAGGTTCGTTCGGTCGGCTTCAAAAAAGCGATTCAGACCATTTCGTATTTGCCTCACTTTTTGTCATGGGTTATTCTCGGCGGTATTCTTGCCACTTGGCTTTCGGATGTTGGGATTATTAACAACGTTCTTCTTGCTCTTAATTTCATCGATGAGCCGATTTCCTATTTGGCAGAGCCTAGCTACTTCTGGAGCATCATCATTACATCAGATATATGGAAAGAGCTTGGCTGGTCCGCCATTATCTATCTTGCGGCTATTGCCAGCGTATCTCCAGAGTTGTATGAAGCAGCAACAATTGATGGCGCAGGACGTTTTCAAAAAATGTGGTACGTCACTTTGCCTAGCATTAAGGCGACGATCTCCATCCTGTTCATTCTAGCAGTGAGCGGCGTGCTTAACTCGAACTTTGACCAGATTCTAGTGCTGCGCAACTCATTGAACGAGAGCGCGAGCAACGTTATCGATATTTATGTTTATCAGACGGGCATGCAGCAAGGACGTTATTCTTACTCGACTGCTGTCGGATTGTTTAAGTCTTTAATCGCATTAATTCTATTGCTTATTGCAAACCGAGTAACGAAAAAAATGAACGATACTTCACTGTTCTAGAAACGGAGGCGACTAACCGTGTTTAATATTAAACGTAAAACAAAAGGAGAAGCATTTTTCGATATCTTCAACAATTTCGGTATGCTGCTCATTTGCTTCGCGACCCTATATCCGATTTGGTATGTGCTGGTCAATGCCTTCAATGAAGGGCAGGACGGCATGCGCGGCGGGATCTACTGGTGGCCGCGGGTTTTCAGCATCGAGAGCTTCGACGCGGTTTTCCAAAGCAGCGGCATCATGACTGCGATGGGAATTACCGTAGCCAAAACACTGCTTGGCACGGTGCTTCACGTGTTTTTTACGGCGATGGTTGCTTATGCATTCTCACGCAAAGGCCTCATCGGCGGCAAAATATATATTCTCTTCGGAACGGTTACTTTGTTCTTCGGCGGCGGTCTAATCCCGACCTACCTGCTTATGAGAGACCTGCATTTGCTGGATAACTTCATGGTCTATATCATTCCTGCCATGTTCAGCTTCTTCGATCTTATTATCTTCATGACCTTCTTCCGGGATATTCCGGATGGCCTTGAGGAAGCAGCCAAAATTGACGGAGCAAATGACTGGTCGATATTTGTGCGAGTGATTTTGCCAGTATCGATGCCGGTTATCGCTACAATCGCTTTGTTCCACGGGGTATACCAATGGAATGATTATTTTGCCGGCGTAATCTACATGAACAACATGGACATGCAGCCGGTACAAACTTATTTGTACCGTATTGTTGCTCAGTCCAGCTCTAGCCAAATGTTGGCCGCTATCCCTGGAGGTATAGGGAAATCCGTTACTACACAATCCATCAAGCTGGCTACGATGGTTGTCACGACCCTTCCAATCGTTATCGCTTATCCGTTCCTGCAGAAGTATTTCGTAAAAGGAATGATGATCGGTTCGATTAAAGGTTAACTTATGGCAGTACCTTCCGCCCTTTATTGAGCAGAGGATTGCATATATAATCATTCATACAGAGAAGGGGAAGACAAACATGAACAAGAAGCTTAAGCTCAAAAATGTATTGATGCTGATGGTCGCAACGGTTCTAGTCTTTACGACCGCTTGCTCTTCAGGCGGCAACAAAAACAATGGCAAGGAAGAGGGCAATGGCGCTTCTGCTGAGCAAGTGAAGCTTACTCAGGACGATAAGGGCTGGGAAGTGGACAAAAGCCCAATTACGTTCGACTGGTACATCAACTTCTCTTGGTTCCCTAACAAATGGGGCGTAGATGCGACTTCGAAATATATTACTGAAAAAACTGGCGTTAACATTAACTTCATCGTTCCAGCCGGCAACGAAGCTGAGAAGATGAATACAATGATCGCTTCGGGCTCTTTGCCTGACTTTATTACACTAGGCTGGTACGAAGATGCGGTTAAGAAAATGATCGAAGGCGATCTAGTCCTACCGCTGAACGAGCTTGCTGATCAATATGACCCTTACTTCTACAAAGTAACAGACCCTGCTAAGCTTTCTTGGTACAAACAAGAAAACGGCAATGTATACGGTTATCCGAACTCTTCCTCATCACCTAAAGACTATGAGAAATTCGGAGACAACATTACATCCACGCAAACCTTCCTTGTGCGCAAAGATATGTACGAAGCACTAGGCAAACCGGATATGCGTACGCCGGAAGGCTTCTTGAATGCACTTGAGGCTGCGAAAAAAATGTATCCTGATGTGAATGGCCAACCGCTTATTCCACTAGGCATGTATGATTTCAGCGACACAGGCAACGCGTCGCTTCAACATTATATTCAGAACTTCCTTGCTATTCCTTACGATAAAGATGGTCAGCTGTATGATCGCAATACAGATCCTGAATACGTAAAATGGCTGAAAACAATGCGTCAAGCGAACGAAGACGGCTTGCTGTCGAAAGATATCTTCATTGACAAGCGCCCGCAAATGGAAGAAAAAATTGCACAAGGCCGTTATTTCGCAATGCTTTACGCTAGATCTGACCTTGCAAACCAACAAAATGCACTATTTGCAAATGATCCGAACTCCATCTACATTGCTGTAGACGGTCCTGCTAATACTAACCTTGATCAGCCGACGCTTGCTGGTCCATCGATCTCAGGTTGGACAGTAACTCTGATCTCCAAAGATGTGAAAGACAAAGCGCGCGCGATTCGTTTCCTAGACTATTTGATCTCGGAAGAAGGACAGCATGATACGTTCTTCGGTAAACAAGGCGTAACTTGGGATAACATTGATGGCAAAGACCAGTTCTTGCCAGACGCATTGAATCTATTGAATACAGATCGTGGCGCTTTCGACAAGCAGCTTGGCGCATCCCACACGTTCTGGATGATGATGGATACGAACCTAACGCCAATCTGGTCTCCGCCAGCTGTTGAGCCATTCAAGCAATTGGAAGATTGGACTCGCGGCAAGGCGAAGAGCTTGTCGGAATTCGACCAGTTGAACCCAACTGGCACTTCAGCCGAAGGTATTATGAACACAAAAATAGATCAAGAGTTTGGTAAAGTATTGCCAAAACTAGTGCTTGCTAAATCGGATGCAGAGTTCGATAAAATTTGGGGAGATTTCCTAAAGAAACGTGAGACTCTTGGATTCAGCAAAGTACAAGCCTACAAACAAAAGAAATACGAAGAAAATGTTGCGAAGTTGGACGCAGCAAAATAATATAATCATTTCTACCACTTAGGGGGAAGACCCCAGCGAAAGGTACTCCAGAACCGGAAACGGTCTGGGGTGCTTTTTGTGCAATATAAGAATAGCTGTTTTTGCTTGACGGGGAAGATAATCGAGTGAATGAAATACAGAGCGGAAGTGAGAGCATTATGGGCAGAAAATTTCGGTTACATCTTCAGTCTGCTACGAATTGGCTGGGACATCGATCGATGCAAAGCCGCCTTGTGGCGGCTTATATCGTCATATTATTAATCCCTAGCATCGGCGTATCGAACTATCTCTTTAATCAGATTAGGGATAGTTATATTAACGATACCTTTAAGCAAAGCCAATACTTGCTTGAAATGGAGAAAGTGAATGTTCTAAATCAGATTGAAGCTATGGAACGGGCTGCCCAGCTCACGCTATCGAAATCTGAAATTTTGGATTATATTTCAAAGGATGAAGAGCTTCCTGTTGAAGAGCTCCTCGACTTATATCGCGGCGCCCTTACCGACATGATCAACATTCAAATCAATAATCCAAATATTGTCCATCTTCGATTGTTTGCAAACAATGATCATATGTCCGAAGTTTGGCCGATTATTTTCCATGAACGCCGGATTCAAAAAGAGCCGTGGTACGCCAAGCTGGATCAATTGGATGGCRAGGAGATGTGGATATTCAAAGAGCAGGATCTCGACATTTTGCATCGTTACGTGACGGATGTTAACGAGCAAATGCCGAAGGTTTCACTCCTGCGCGTCGTGAATTCCGGAAGCAAGCGTATTGGGATTATCCAAGTCGAAATGCTGCTGAAGCAGTTCTCGCCTAAAGCGTTTGCCAATATTAAGGATGACGGGTCACAGATGATGCTTGCTGATGGCAACGGAACTATTTTTATGGATGACAATCAACCGTTTGTCGGCAGTGATCCAGAGCTTCATCAAGCCATTTTGCAAGAGTTCCGTGAAATGAATGAGCAAGGGGTTAAGGAAAAGCGATTTTCTGTAAATAAGCATCCTTATTTGCTGGTCTCCACGCCTGTGGAACAAGTCAGTGCGCATATTCTTAATGTGGTGTCGTTAAAAAATGTTGATGAACGCGTATCCAGAGCCGAGAGACAAATCATCGCTGCTAATATTATTTTGATCGGTCTATTGTCCTTCATAACGTATTTAATGAACTCCTTTATTCTCAAAAATCTGAGTCGTCTCACAGAGGCAATGAAGAAAGTAAGAAGAGGAGAAATGCCAACGGGGCTTCCTTTGGGCGGAGGCGGAGAAATAGGCGAGCTAGCGCATCATTTTAACAAATTAATTCATACAATTAATGAGCTAATTGCCCAGGGAGTTAAGAAGCAGGCGCTAACGAAAGAGGCGGAGCTGCGCACCCTGCACAGTCAGATCGACTCGCATTTTTTGTACAATACGCTCGAGAATATTAAGATGCTCGCAGAGATGGAAAACCAGCGGACGATATCCGATTCGCTTACCTCGCTTGGCGGGATGATGCGTTATAATTTCAAGTGGTCTGGCGAGTATGTAAGCTTACAGGATGAGCTTCGCCATATTCAGAATTATATTGCCGTCATGAATATTCGGTTCGACGAACCGATTCAGCTGGAACTAAATATTCCACCCAAGCTGCTGGAGATTGAAGTGCTGAAGATGTCCCTGCAGCCAATCGTAGAAAATGCAGTAAAACATGCATGGACAGGTGTGGAAGAGAGCACGAGCAAAATATTAATTGATGTTATTGAGGATGAGGAAGCAGGCATTATCATCAGGCTGAGAGATAACGGTATGGGTATTAAAGCGGCCCGCTTGGAGCGGTTAAATGAAATGATTCACACCGATAATAGTAACGGGATTTCTTCAGAGAAAGAAACTGGAAACGGAAAACAAGCGTTTGGAATCGGCCTGCGCAATGTTCATCAGCGTATTCGGCTTTATTATGGCAAGTCATATGGATTACAGGTATATAGCAGAGAAGGGCAATTCACAGAAGTAGTCATTACCCTTCCTAAGGTACTGTTGATGGGAGGAAGTTCCGGATATGAGAACAATGCTGATCGTAGATGACGAGAAAAATATCCGATTAGGGCTCAAGACGATGATAGAGAGAGAATTTCCCGAATTGTATCACATTCGAATGGCGATTCATGGAGAAGATGCGTTAACACAATATCGCAATGAACGAGCAGATATCGTAATTACAGATATTCGCATGCCGGTGATGGATGGAATTGAACTCATTAAACAGCTAACTCAGGTGTCGGAGCCGGAGCAGAAACCGATCTTCATTATTTTAAGYGGCTATGACGATTTCTCCTATGCAAAGGCTGCGATAGAATACCAGGTTAAAGATTATTTGCTTAAGCCGATTCGGCGGGACGAGCTGTTTGAATCACTCACAAAGAGCGAGCACACGCTGCAAGCACAAGCTGAATTAGCTGAGCGGGTAGCGGTAAGCGATACGTACCGTGAACAGCTGCAGATAAACAGGCTGAAGGAATGGTTCAGGCAGGATGACCCTGCTTACGATTTTGCAAATGATCTGGAAGCTAAAATCGGATTTGAGCAGTTTACTAGACCATTTACTGTTGCCGTCCTGAATTATAAATCGGAGAGCGGCGACTCCATGAACAAAGAAGAGTTCAAGCTGCTAGTGGAGAAAATGATGCAGCCGATTAAAGGCGTACTGGAGGTCTCGTTTCTAGATAGTGAAGGCAAGCTCGTACTGATCGGCAGCCCAGCATTGCAATTCGAAGAATTGTTTAGGCAGGCTGGCGGGAAGGAGCTGGACGGACTGCGGATGGGGATAAGCGCCGAGGGGAATGAAATCGAAGATCTGTTTCATTGTTATAAGCAAGCTTCTGAGGCGCTGCAATATTCATTCATTTATTCGAATTGCCGTCTGCTGCATCATGAAGACATTCGAGCTAAGCGGCAGTATTATCCGGTGCCAGAAGAAGAAATTCGCAAGCTTGGCAACATGCTCGGAACCGATCGGGAACGGGAGGTTCAGGAGCTGCTGAAGCAAATTTTCCATACCGAGGATATACCAAATGTAGATATTGGCTACTTAAAGCTGGTAGGCAAAATGATCAATGAGCAGGTTCTGGACGAAGTATTTCGTATTTACGGTGAAGAGTCGATCGAGGTATTGAAGCTGTATCGTAAAGTGGGCAGTATGGATAATTTCCGCAGCTTTCACGACTATTATCGGAGCTTGGAGCTGCTGCTCTCAAGCGTGAACGACTATGTCAGAGGCATACGCTCAGCGTATAGCGAGCATTCAGAGATTAAAGCAGCGGTTAATTATATGGAGGATAACTATTATCGTCCGCTTAATATGGCTGTCGTGAGCAATTATGTTGGCCTTAATTACTCCTATTTCAGTGAAGCGTTCAAGGTTCATACGGGCGAGAATTTTGTATTGTTTCTAAAAAAAATTCGTATTCGCAAAAGCAAAGAACTGCTGCTCGAAGGCAATCAGAAGATGCAGGAAATCGGCAGCGCCGTTGGCTTTGAGAACAGCAAGCAGTTTTCTCGTGTGTTTAAGGAGCTTGAGGGAATATCGCCGCAGKAATATCGAATCAAGGTGAGATCAGATGCTGATCAGAGCAAAGAATCGGTAGAACATAAGGTTTAGAGGGGAGGAGCTGCAGGCTCCTCTTTTTTAATTTTCCTTTGTTAACCTCCGATTACGCTAACTTTCACTTTTCCATTGGCTTTCCATATCTCACTAAAACATGCCAGAGTAATTTTAATTCTTGCAGAACTTCTTTGTAGGTTCCTCTATCGCTCCAATGACTTGGATTTCGTTTCAAGTCCATAGCTGCTGCGCCAATCATATTAACATCAATAAAATTACTTTGCGCAATTCTTTTGGCTAGTGAAGGCATCGAAGGACCTCTGAAATTGATAGGAACCTCATCAACTAAAAGGGTAAAGCCCCTATGCCAGTAAAGATCAATTGCATACTTTAAACATAGCTGTTCTAAGACTTGTCCTGTATGGGTGCCCTTAAATGATGGATCGGCAACAAGCGTCTTTACGTCTTCTTTAAGAGAAATGTCACCATGAACCTGAGCTTCGATATAGTGGTCAAGATTTCGATTTGGCTCTTTGTTTGATGGATTTTGGAATGGTTTCTCAAGATTGACGAGCATATGGTCGATTAACTTTCGAACCGTCAGATTGCTTTCACCAATGGCAAAATTATTATAGAACGCATCCCTCATGAGAGCAGCCAAAATAAGGTCAAATTCCTTATACGTCCCCTTTTCCTTAGGGTCTTGGTGAGAATCCAAATAAGTATAAGTGCAACGATGAGAGACCTCAGCGGATAAAAGAAAATAACATGATCCAAACCGTGGAGCAGGTCCATCGGGATGTAACATGACATTGAGTGCCCCATACTTCGGCCGTTCGCTATTGGTTGAGCCATTGATTTGGTACGCTCCGCCAAACATTTTATTTTCCCAAACGTCTCGTTCACCACCTGGAAATGCTGATACACTTCCATTCGATAGGAAAGTCTCGAACTGGCTTTTATAGATCCCCTGCTCAAGTAGTGCTTCAGCAACGCTTTTCATGTTCGGATCTAATCGATCGGGATGAAAGTGCAGCGCAATACTTGCATGAGATTTTAGTTTAGAGACAGCATCTTCAAATGTCTTCAGCTCGATGCTGGACATTTGAAGGATCTCCCTCATTGTTTGCTCCGACTCATTTTTGCGGCTTCTTGCGTAATTTGTTATATACTCTTGAGCTAGTTGCTGAGACCTCGATAATTCCATAGGCAGAAGAGTCCCTTCCCTTTTTTATAGAATCATAATACAGGATGGACAGTAAGGGAAATGCAGATAGCGTTATTAAAAATACTTTATTTTTTTCTGACAATAGAAAGTTATCATGTATAATGATTTACATATGTTGTAAGTATTCAACGTCACCATGTTTAATGATTCTAATAGGAAGACTACATGGCAGAGGTGGGGTAGTAATGGTGTGAGTCACTCCGAGGCAGGTTTGAAGCAAATGACGGAATCTGATCATGAAGTCGCTGTAAAAGCAGCAATTGTTGCTTTTGGCGTGATTCAGTTTTTCAAAAAAGAATGAACTAGACATTACATTGGGGGAATCGTTGTGAGCAATGTGAAAACGCAAAGCTATGAGAACCATGGGCAATATGCACCTTTGTATCATTTTATACTGGCGCCCATTGCGCTTATCTTATTTATCGCGTCGATTGTTCATATATTTAAAGAGCAATTCAGCTTCTCTTCGCTATTAATTTTTGGTCTTTCTGTATGTGTAGTTCTATTAGGGGCGGTTGTCCGTCAGTTCGCAACGAAGCTGCAGGATCGCAGCATTGTTCACGAGGAGAATTTTCGGCATTTCAGGCTTACAGGCAAACCATTGGATACAAGACTTAGCGTGCAGCAAATCATTGCTCTGCGTTTTGCGGAGGATGATGCTTTTCCTGCATTATGCGTGAAGGCTGTTGAAGCGGGAATGAATTCCGGGACGATCAAGAAATCGATTACGAAGTGGAGAGCGGATTATAACCGCGTTTAAAAGCAGGATGATAAAAAGGAAAGAGCAAGGATGGGTTGCAGCCGTCCTTGCTCTTTTTCTGTTTATATCTTTGGATATATACCGTTCTCATGCGTCATGCCAATACGCTTTTTTCTACTCATTAGCATTTCAATAAACAGTAGATTTGGTACCCAGCAAATCCAAGCAATAACGAAGAACGATTCATTCGTATCCGTTATTTTCCATATACCGGCTGCGAGTGCAGTATACAAGCGGAGTGTAATTGCAG
>NZ_JBFTSN010000125.1:0-15306 GCF_056400045.1 Paenibacillus sp. 01L418 | reverse complement strand
ACACATAGATTTTATTATGACCATACACTCTTAGAACCTTAGTAAAGGCAGCAGGATGGATTATCATTGGGTTTCTGATCGGTAATTCTTAGGGGAAGCTCCTTTTATCTTTTTAAACATTTTGGAGAAGAGCAAAGGGTCATTGTAGYCGACAGAGCGGGAGATATCACCTATCGTCAGCTCAACGTTCCCCATCATTTCACATGCTTTTTGGACCCTAATACGAATTAAGTATTCCTGGATACTAGTATTCATTTGTTGTTTGAATAACGAACAAAGATAGCTTCGATTGAGTCCGATGATGCGGGCAATGTCCTCAATGGTAATTTTCTGAGCAAAGTTAGTTTCGACGATTTCCTTCACCTTTTCTACGTAAATTTCCGCACGACTATCCTGTTGCTCAATTGGCGTTACCGGTCCATATTCTGCAAGTAGGGATAATAATAAGTAAAGCAAACCGGTCAGTCTTGTTTCTCTCGTTTTTTGATTTCCATTGGACTCGGCCATTAACATCAAATATTTATAAATCATATCGTCTTTACCACAGTTGAGTATTGGGCATACCCTCGTTAATCCTGCTTGCTTGAGGAGCAATTCTGCCAGTGTTCCGTCAAAACCAAACCAGCAATATGACCATGGGATTTTGGAATCGGCTTGATAATAAGTAATGACAGCCGGGCATATAAGAAAACTCTGACCTTTCTGAAGCCGATATTTGTTTCCATCGACTTCAAAAATCCCTTCTCCGTCCAAAATATAATGAAGAAGAAAGTGACTTCTTATGGCTGGCCCAAAAAAATGACTCGGAATACATTCTTCAATTCCAAATTGTGTTAGATACAATTCAGTGTGCTGTTTGCTTCGTGACAAATACTCAATCATGGTATAACCCCTTAATATTAAATTCCAAGCATTATAACATAATTAGTGAGCATCAAGCTATGTACTCAATATTAAGTATTGATATATTATTCCTGTATAGTTGACAAATAATCTATTAATTAGTACCAAGCTTAAAACCATATTTTATTTTGAGAACACTAAAACATTTGCTCTGAGAGGGTAGTGTTGAGAGGAGAAGTTTTATGGGCATCATTGTTCAAGAGAATACGGGGCTTTTTCACCTGCAGTCGGCCGGCATGAGTTATCTTATTCAAATTAAGGATGGATATCCTATCCATGTATATTGGGGGGGCAACCTGAAGCATCGGGAACCCATGGCGGATTTATTAATTCACACTCCCGAGAAGGCTGGATTGGATCGCTTATTCCAAGAATACCCTCAATACGGGAGCGGGGATTTTCGTAACCCGGCTTATCAAGTAGAGCTTGAGGATGGAACCCGAATTACGGAGTTAAAGTACGTAGGTTATAAGCTCATTAAGGGGAAGCCCTCATTAGCTGGACTTCCAGCCGTTTATGTAGAAAATGAAGCCGAAGCAGAGACTTTGGAGCTGGAGCTGAAGGATGCCTATTCGGGTCTAAAAGTAGTCCTTATTTATACTGTTTTTGTTGATCGGAATGTCATTATCCGTTCTACACGCTTGAGTAATGAAGGGGGAAAGAAGCTTCGGCTTCTCCGTGCTCTAAGTGCAAGTGTAGACTTCCTGGATAAAGGGGACTTAGAAATCATCTATCTTTCTGGAGCCTGGGCTCGAGAAGGTAATATGACCCGCAGAGCTCTTCATCAAGGTGAAACTCGAATAGATAGCAAGAGAGGCATGAGCAGCCATCAATTAAACCCCTTTTACGCGTTGGTCACTCCGGAAACAACGGAAAACCATGGTGATGCTTACGGCTTCAGCTTAGTATACAGCGGCGGATTTGAAGCGGTTGCTGAAGTGGATTCATTCAACACTACGCGAATTAGCATGGGAGTGAATTCTTTTGACTTCACATGGCTACTGAATCCAAGTGATAGTTTCCAAACACCGGAAGTCGTTATGGTTTACTCTAAGCAAGGGTTGGGCGATATGTCGCGTACTTATCATCGCTTGTACCGGACAAGGCTATGCAGAGGGGAATATAGAGATAAAGAGCGGCCGATTCTAGTTAATAACTGGGAGGCTACTTATTTTAATTTTAATGCTGAAAAGTTGTTAGCAATTGCGGAAGAAGGGGAGAAGCTAGGAATTGAGCTGTTCGTCTTGGATGACGGCTGGTTCGGCAAGAGGGATTCGGATAATTCATCTCTTGGTGATTGGTACGAGGATCGCCGGAAGCTGCCGGACGGACTTGCTGATGTGGCGGAACGCATTAATCGGCTTGGGCTTAAATTCGGACTTTGGTTTGAACCCGAGATGATATCGCCGGACAGCGATCTTTACCGGGAGCATCCGGACTGGTGTCTTCATGTTCCTGGACGCAGGCGCAGCGAAGCAAGGTGGCAGCTCGTGCTGGATTATACTCGAAAGGAAGTTCGTGATTACATTTATGACTCCCTTTCAGCGATCTTCTCCAGCGTGCCGATCTCTTATGTGAAATGGGACATGAACCGCGCTCTGACTGAAATGGGTTCCGCTTCACTGCCCTCTGAACGTCAATCGGAGACGGCCCATCGCTATGTTCTAGGATTGTACGAGCTGTTGGAACGCATCACCACGGCATATCCGAATATTCTGTTTGAGAGTTGCTCAAGTGGTGGAGGCCGCTTCGACCCTGGAATGCTCTACTACATGCCTCAAACCTGGACAAGTGATAATACGGATGCTGTAGAACGGTTAAAGATACAATATGGTACTAGCATTGTTTATCCTGTAAGTGCAATTGGAGCCCATGTATCAGCCGTTCCTAACCATCAAGTTGGACGGATAACGCCACTTGATTTTCGTGGGAACGTCGCCATGTCTGGAAACTTTGGATATGAGCTTGATCTAACCAAATTCAGCGATGAAGACAAAGAGATTGTCAAAAACCAAGTCATAACTTACAAGCAAATTCGTGGATTAGTTCAAAAGGGTGACTTGTATCGCTTGAAGAGTCCATTTGAAGGGAACGAATCGGCTTGGATGTTTGTATCTGAAGACAAAGAGGAAGCCGTTGTGTACTATTTTCAAGTGATGGCCGTGCCGAATGCAGCGCGAAGAACCTTGCGGCTTGATGGGCTTAACCCGGATCTTGAATACGAAGTTTGGTCAGGTAACTATGGAGAAAAGTCAAGCTATGGGGGAGACAGGCTCATGCAATTGGGACTACACCTAGCTTATCATCAGAAAGACTATGAAAGTGGATGGTTCAGACTTAAAGCAGTTAAGGCTGGGTAAGGCCTGACTTCATTAATGTTCTAGAGAAATTTGGTCGTCCGGAAAAAAAATTCCGTTGGCTGAATCATATGAATGACATTGGATTGCTCGATCCGGAAAACTTCGTGCAGAAGACTGACTAGTTTAAAGCTAAGGTAGCTTCGGGTCGGTCGTCGGCAATGACTTCAAGGATTCAACTTTATATTATTTTACTCGCAATTATTCGGAGATGCTGACAGGGAATTACAGTGAACCGGAAAAAGAAGCTCTGAAAGCCTATAATATCGAGCATTGGAAAGACCTATTCCCTCAAGAAGAAGAATTCAAAATGAGAGCATACGGAGCGGCATACACGATGTCCCTTCCAAATGACGACCCAGCTGTTATCCTGGGGGCTAATGGTCTTCCAAGTAATTTATTTTGATTGAAAAGTTAAGGGACATTCTCCGTCCCAGCGGAGGCGGAACGGCCCTTTTTTATGCACTGTCTGATTTAATGCCAAATCTATACCTAATGAGGAAGTGACCCATGAGAAATCCGAATCTCGCTGCTATGGTACCTTGCAATCCGAATGCTTCTAAAGAAGTAAAAGCAGTACTACAGTACTTAAGCGGGATAGCTGGCAAAGCTATTATTACCGGTCAACACACGCAAACCAATTTGCAAAAGGAACTCCAGTACATCGAAAAGGTTACGGGGAGGCTTCCTGCGCTTTGTGGCTTTGAGCTGTTAAGTTATTCGCCGAATATTAATTATGAAAACAGCAGTCCAGAGTGCCTGCTTGAGATTGATGAGAACCGAAACACGCTTGACCGCGCTTGGGAATGGGCAGAACGAAAAGGTATGATCACCTTCACCTGGCATTGGTTCTCTCCTTTTGGAAGCTGGGATAAGGGGTTCTATTCGAATAATACAACATTTGATGCCTCCAATGCTGTAATAGAAGGAACGGAGGAGTATGAGGCATTGATTTCCGATATGGATCATATGGCCGATATCCTGAAACCTTTTTGCGAGAATCGGATTCCGATTCTGTGGAGACCCTTCCATGAAGCCGAGGGGGAATGGTTCTGGTGGGGTCACAAAGGGCCAGAGGTTGCAAAGCAGTTGTACCGTATTATGTATGACCGATATACACACATCCATGCTCTGAATAATCTAATCTGGGTCTGGAACTCACCTTTGGCGGAAGGATATGCAGGTGATGATGTGACTGATGTGATATCAAGAGACCTGTACCCTCCCAAGCATACGCATACGRATTTACAGCCCGAATATGAGGAACTCATGCGCATAACCTCAGAACCGAAGTTAGTTGCATTAGGAGAGATTGGGGTGCTGCCTAGCATAAATCAACTCTCTATAACTAGAATTCCGTGGGTTTGGTACATGATCTGGTCAAACGAATTTGGATCGACTGCAGAGTGGACTTCCGAGGAGGAACTACTCCAGGCTTACCATCATGAATATGCGATTACACTCGATAAATTACCCGTATTGTATTAAAACAGTTGAGTTCTAAACAGGCCGTCTCGGATTTAACGGAGACGGCCGATTTTTTTCATGTGTAGGTGTCACTATTACTTAGCGCTGTGTGGTACAGTCACGTTTACAGCAGCAATGAGCTTCTTCAACATTTTGTGGATGACGGTCTTGCCGGCTGTGCTGTTCGGTTGTTCATCGCGGGAAAACGATCTACGAAGGCTATTTCGATTATGCGGATCTGGCGGAAAAACGTCCGTTCGGCCCGATTATCTTTATGCAATGACCAAGGCAATCACCAACGAGTCTCATTCGAATTATGGATTTGTTTTTAAAGAAAAGAATCAAGTTCATCCGGATCTCTCTCGAGAGAAAAGACGAAGATTTTAACAAATGGCCTCATGGCCGCCTATTTTTGTTATCGAACAAAGAGCAAATCATTACGATGAAAATCCAATCAACGTTATATGGTTTACCTAACTGAAACCCCTTACAATGTATTACAGAAGGAGGAATKCGACATCATGTTAGCACAACTATACAAATATCGTTGGCAGTATGTCATGATTTTACCGGCTGTTTTGCTTTTGTTTCTATTTAATTATGTTCCTATGGCGGGCATTCAAATCGCATTTCGCGATTTTCAGATCGGGTCATCTATATGGGACAGCGCGTGGGTTGGAATCCAAAACTTCACGTTTCTGCAAGAGCCTCAGTTTTGGATTGTCGTGAAAAATACGTTGTTCATTTCGGTTTTGAAATTCGTATTCGGATTTCCGGCTCCAATTGGATTGGCCATTATGATTAATGAATTGGTGAGCGCAGGCTTCAAAAGATTCGTCCAATCGGTTAGCTACCTGCCTCATTTCTTCTCATGGATTGTCGTCGCTTATATTTTACAATCGTTTCTTACGTTAGACGGCGGCTTGGCGAATGATTTGATTACAAAAATGGGCGGAGAGCCTATCTTCTTCCTAGGCTCGGAGAGCTGGTTTCGGCCGATGATCGTCTCCAGCGGATTGTGGAAGGAAGTAGGCTGGAATACGATTCTTTATCTCGCGGCAATTACAGCCATTGATCCCCAGCAGTATGAAGCGGCCAAGGTGGAAGGCGCAGGGAAATGGGCGCAAATCCGGCATGTTACGCTGCCAGGCATGATCCCGACGGTTTCAATCGTTCTCATTCTTAGCATTCCAAGTTTGATTACCGTGGGCATGGATCAAATTTATCCGCTCTTGAATCCGGCGAACATGCAGGTGGCGGACGTTCTCGATACGTATGTGCTTCGAACCGGCCTTCAACAGGGGTATTTCGGAATGGCTACAGCAATCGGTCTCCTGTCATCCGTTATCGGTCTTATTCTAGTGGTGCTCACGAATCAGATATCTAGAAAATTGAATGGCGAGGGGTTATGGTAATCGATGAAACGTACATCTGGTGAGATCATTTCCCAAATCATTCTTATTGTTCTTATGCTTCTGCTGTGTTTATCCGTGCTCTATCCATTCGCGTATATGCTGGCGATCTCACTGAATGAGGGAACCGACGCAGCGAAGGGCGGCGTATATTTGTGGCCACGGGCATTTACACTAATCAACTATGAAATCGTACTCGGTAACGAAGTGATTCAGCACGCATATCTAATTACGATCTTGCGTACTATCGCGGGTACAATAGCTGGCCTCATGGTCACGCTGATGGTGGCATTCGGCTTATCGTATACGAAGGTTCCATTCCGTAAATCGATTCTGAGCTATATTTTGCTGACCATGCTTTTCAGCGGAGGGCTTGTACCTCTTTATATTCAGCTTTATAATTTGGGGCTTATTAACAACTTCTTGGTTTATATCATACCCGGAATGTTCTCGGCTTGGAATATGTTTGTCATGCTGAAGTTCATTCAAGGCATTCCAGAGGCACTCGTCGAGTCGGCGGAGCTGGATGGTGCAGGGCCGTTCCGCGTATTGCTCCAAATTATCGTTCCGCTGTCGAAGCCAATGCTTGCGGCAATCGGATTGTTCACCGCTGTCGGCCATTGGAATGATTGGTTCGCCGGAGCGTTCTACGTCACTAAGCAGGATCTCATTCCGGTACAAACGTTTCTCCAGCAGTTATTGTCGGCGCAGGATATGTCAGCAATCCTGGGCTCGAACTCGAATCAGGAAGCGCTAGCCAGAGGATCGCAAATGCAGAACGTGACACTCATGTCAGTCAAAATGGCAACCGTAATGGTAAGCGCGATTCCGATTCTATGTGTGTATCCGTTCCTTCAGAAGTATTTCGTAAAGGGCGTATTGATCGGCTCCGTCAAAGGTTAAGAGCCACCGTTAATGAGGGTATTGGGCTTCATCACATACCGTAACTTAGGTAAGCGAAAAGGGGAGAAAAGAAGCATGCAGAGCAAATGGGTAAAGAAGACCGGATTAATGGCTATGTCCGGTGTAGTATTGCTATCTGTCATCGCAGGATGTTCCGGTTCGAATGCATCGAAGAACGATCCGAAAAGCACGAACGCAGCGCAAGGCGGAACGGAAACGACAAAAGGCTCCAACAAGTTCAATCTATGGCTGGGCTGGTCGGCAACGGTTAATAATGATAGCCTTGTCCAAAAAAATTGGAAGGAAACGGAGCCAGGCATTGAGGTTGTGCTTGAAGCTACTCAAGGTGACGCAGTTACGGCGCTTAACTTGAAGCTGAATACCGGCGGCTTCGAAGATGCAGCTGTCTTCAATCGAAGTGAAATCGTGAAAGCAGCGATGATTCGCTCCAATAAAATTTTGTCAGTCGAGCAATATTTCGATATGCCTGATCAATATCCCAACCTTGCAGCGATTCCTAAGCAATATTTGGACCAAATGAAGGATGCGGACGGGCATATTTGGTCCATTCCAACCTGGTTCGACCAAAATCCTGACAATCCATGGCCGGGCTGGGCATCGCAAACATGGCTTGTCCGTACGGACGTGCTTGAGAAAGCGGGAATGACCACAGCTGATTTGGCTACGATTGAAGGTGTTGAAGCGTACTTGAAAAAAGCCTCAGAGCAAAAAGACGCGTCAGGCAAGCCGCTGATTCCGCTTAGCTTCTTAATGGATCCTAACGATACGGCAGGCTGGAACGATGAAAATACGGTTTTAAGCACGTTTGGCGTAACGACGGGAGGCGGTATTATCCCGGTAGAGAAGAAGGGTGACGAACTTGTCCTCTTGTATGACGACCCACAGTATAAAGTGGCTTACCAATGGATGAACAAAATGTATCGTTCCAATCTGGTGGACCCAGAGGTCGTAACCGATAAAAAGGAACGCTACAAAGAGAAAAACAAAGCTGGACGCGTAGCGATGAACGTAGGCTCCTTCTTTAACGTGGATAATTCGATCTGGGAGACGTTGGACGGCCCGACTGAGCCAGGCTGGTTCTATCAAGTCGTTCCATTCCCTAAGGTAGAGGGCGTTGAGAAGCTTGGAGCGAACACTGTCATCAACCCGTATCCAGGATATGACGTCTACATTAGCAAAAAATCCAAAAATCTAGAAGCGGTTTTGAAGTTTCTTGATTACTCACTTAAGCCTGGAGCGGATCAGCAGCAAGTCATTAACGAAGGACCAGAAGGAAAGTTCTGGGGCTGGATCGATCAGCCGCTAGGACGATGGAATTATATTGATGCAGAATATGATAAAGCGCGTAATTCTGGCGAGCCTGCACAGAAAGCGAAAGTAACGCCAGAGCTGTATATGATTTCTTCCTATAATAACGACTGGTATCCGTGGTGGAATTACGGCACAGGCGATAAAGTCGGAAACGAAAAAACGTCGAAATTCACGGCAACGGTAGGACAGATGGGCGCCGTGCGTAGCACGCAAACCTATGACTTGGTTAAAGCGAAGGCAGGCGGTCTGCTAGAGAAATACTTGCCTGAGCTCGAAAATATTCGCAAAGAGTATAGAGCGAAACTCATCATGTCCAAAAGCGGCGAGCAGTTCGAAGCAACCTGGATGGCTTTCCGTGATGCCCTTGAGAAACGTGGGCACTGGACTGAAGTTAAGCAAGAATGGCAGGAGCAATATGAAGTATTGCTGAAAGAGCAAGGCTAGCGGTATACCAAAATGGAGCACTCCTTTCTGGGAGGTTGCTCCCTTTTCCATTGTTGCGAATACGATTACAATACGGAAAGGAGGGATACGATGCTATTACGCCGCAGTCTTGAACGAATCGTTATTAAATACACCCAGAAAATGAACCTGCGCCGAAAAATATTAATTCTGTATGGAGCCATTATTTTTGTTCCAACGATTTTTTTAGGCATTGTTGCGGGCTATCTTGCGCTTGAAAGCTTCAGGGACAATTACCTGGTCACCATTAATGAAGCGATGCGCCAAACCGTTCAAAATATAGAATTCCGCAAGCAAAGCTACGATGTGCTTGCTACGCGTACGGCAACGGATGGGGAGCTAATCTCGCGGTTAAGCCGTAATTACTCGGATATGTTCGAGCAGCTGAACACGGTTGAGTATGTAGACCGTTCATTTGTATTTACGAGTAAATACTTGCCGGGTATCGATGATTTCCGGATTTACCACACGAATCCGATGCTTGTGCAGGACGGACGATTGCTGTGGAAGCCAGAGGGGCGCATCTTGCAGCCTGACTTGAATGAGACGGATTGGTTTATCCAAACGAGCGAGGCTTCCAACTCGTTAATATGGAGCAATGTGAACAAGAATAAGCTTGTCATCTCACATAAAGTGATGAGCCCGACCGGCAATTTGCAGGGCATTATTTATATGCTGTTAGACTATAAATCGGTTTTTGGCAATCTGTTCAATCAGCCGTTCAGTGGTTCAGGCGAATTATCGATTATTGACGATTCCGGCATGATCATCGTTTCCTCCGATCCAGAAAAAATCGGATTAAAGTTTCAATCGACAACGCTGAATAATCACTGGGATAATGCGAGCCTATCTGATGGCGTAATGGTGGATGGCAATCTGCTTATGGTAAGGCCGATTGATTCGAACTGGCATGTGGCCGCGTTGATCCAGATGGATCAGCTTGAGCGCCAGTCCAAGATGATTTTATACGGCATCGTGGCTGTTATTTTCTTTTTTCTGCTTTGCTCTACTTTTTTAATTATGACGGTGCTGAAAAATGTCGTATGGCGTATTCGTAAGCTTGGCACGCGCATGTACGATGTCAGTCAAGGACAGTTCGATGTCAGTATTCGCAATACGGCTAAAGATGAGCTCGGCGATCTGGAAATTTTGTTTAATTCGATGTCCAGCCGTCTGGGTATGCTCGTTGAAGACATTACGCAAGCGAAGCTCAAGGAACGCGAGCAATCATTCAAAGCGCTGCAGGCTCAAATCAATCCTCATTTTATATACAATTCGTTAAGTTTGCTAAGGTGGCGTGCGCTGGATCTTCAAGACGAAAAACAGCTGCGCACCATAGACGCCTTGACCGCCTTTTACCGTCTGGCGCTGGACAATAAAATTAATGTCATACAAATAAAGGGCGAGCTTGAACATGTCAGAGCTTATTTGGATATTCAAGAAATGCGTTATCCGGGAAGGGTGACCATCGAGTGGCATATCGAGCAAGAGCTGCTGGAGCTTTACACGATCAAGCTGTTATTACAGCCTATTGTGGAAAATTGTTATTTGCATGGCAACATTACAGGGAAGAAGGGCGGCGTTATCCGAATTTCGGCGCAGCTCGAACAAGACAACATTCGATTCGAGGTGTTCGATAACGGAATAGGCATCTCAAGAGAGATGCTGAAACAGATTCAATTAGGAAAGCAGGCGGGGAACGGAAACGGATACGGTACTGCTAATATTCGCGAGCGGCTCCAGCTCTATTTTGAGAATAAACATGAATTTACCATAGACAGCAAAGAGAACGAATGGACGGCGGCAACGATTATCATACCGGCAAGTGTTCATAGGCCGCAGATTAGGAAGGTGATGTAGTGTTGTTAAAAGCGTTGATCGTGGATGATGAGCCTACCCATGTTCAGGGGCTTGTGCGCTATATCAAGTGGAAGGAGCTAGGCTATGATACGCCTTTCACCGCAGAGTCCGGTCAAGAAGCTCTCGACTTATTGCGGAATACTTCTATTGATGTGTTGATATCAGATGTATCAATGCCTGTTATGACGGGAATTGAACTTGTTGCAGAGGCTAAAGCGATCCAGGCGCAGCTTCAAGTGCTGATGATCAGCGGCTACAACGAATTCGAATTTGTACAGGAAGCGATGAACGTTGGGGCGCAAGCGTATGTGTTGAAGCCGATTAAAGTGGAAGAGGTAGAGAGCAAGCTTACCGGGTTCCGCAAGACATTAACCAAGTTAAAGCAAATTGAAAATCAAGCGCAGGAGCTGCAGCAGAAAGTATCCGGCAGTCTCGATATCGTCAGAGAACGGTTCGTATCCGATGTTATTGGGGAGGCAGGCATTCATGCCCAGATGCTGCRTTCATGGGGCAGCCTGCTGGAGCTTCCTGCAAGCAACCAAGAAATCGGATTAATCGTACTGGGCTATGATCATTTTCATTCCTCGGTGCAGGACGCAAGAGAGAGGGTTGTGATCAGCAACGGATTTTTGAGAACGGTCCATATCGGTTTAAGCGATTTTGATCATGTTTATATCGCAAAGACCGTCACTGATGAAATCGTGGCCTTGCACATTAATTTAAGTCCGCTTGAACGTGCGTCAATTGAAAAACAGCTTGCTTTCATCCAAAATGTCATGCAGGAGCAATACGGCTCAACGGTTACGATTGGCAATAGCAGAGTATGTACGACTTGGGAAGATGTACCGACGCTTTATAAGGAAGTTAAATTCATGATGGCAAGATTCCGCTTGATGGAGAGCGGGCAAATTCTGCACTATGATCGACTAGATGAATCTGAGTTCCAACAATTTCGTCTGCGAGAAGAGATTATACCCGAGATTTTACAGCTGACAGAAGATGCTGCCGATGCTCATAAGGTTGTTGACTACGTTAATAATGTGTTTGATATGCTGCTTCCTCAGCCTTCTATGCCATTTACGTATATACAGGCGTTTGGCATGGCATTGCTCAGCGAACTGGCTCGCAAGCAGACATGGAATAAAGAGCTGGGCGGGGAAATGAATTTGGAGATGTGGCAGAAGCTGATCGATTGCAGAAGCGAGGCGCAAATTCGTGAAGTCGTGATCGATTACGTTCAACGCCATATGGTTATCGAAAAGAAAGGTGAAGCCAGTCAAAGGCATAATCTGATCGGCAAGGTTTCCGAATATTTGGAGGCACATTTCCAAGAACATATCACAGTAAAGCAAATTGCTGAAATTCATCATCTGAATGCGAGTTACTTAAGCGTGTTGTTCAAAAAAGAGATGGGCAAAACGATATCTGATTTTCTACAGGAAACACGCATGAATAAAGCCAAAGAGCTGCTTAACAATCCAAGCATCAAGGTGTATGAGGTATCTGAGCAGGTCGGATTTCAGACCGCAGCTTATTTTGCCTACTTGTTCAAGAAGACGACGGGCTATACGCCGCAAGAATATAGGGATTACCATTAAGGCATTTGCTATGAGCTGGAGGCTATGAAAAAATGATGATAGAGTCAATTGCGGGAACGTGGAGATTTTGCTTGGATGAGACCAAGCAAGGCATTGATCAAAAATGGTATAACGAGCGGCTGCAAGATCACATTCAGCTGCCAGGAACCACCTCGGAGTATCAAAAAGGCGAATATAACACGGCCAAAGAAGTCGCTCACCTAACTGAGGCTTATCCGATAAACGGTTATGCATGGTACCAACGCGAGATTGAAATCAAGGCGGAATGGGCGAACAAGCATATCCAGCTGTACGTGGAGCGGACAAGAGTAACGAAGGTTTGGATCGGCGATGAACTGCAAGGCATGCAGAACAGCATAAGCGCGCCCCATATCTATGAATTTGGGATCATGACTCCTGGCACGTATACGTTAACCATATTGGTTGATAACAGCGGCCTGCCGATAAAAGGCGGTCATATGACATCACCCGATACGCAGACGAACTGGAACGGACTGCTCGGCAGAATGGAGCTTCAAGCAGCGGATTTAATCCGATTGGACAACATTCAGGCGTTCCCCGATGTTGCTAATAAGTCCGTTCAGCTCAGGTTTCAACTGATCAACGATACGATGGACAATGCGGATACCCAGCTAGCTATCGCTTTAATGGATATGGTTGGAACAATCCAAGGCAACGCAAATGCTGCAACAGCAGTAAAGATCGCTATGATTCAGTCCGTACCGGGTAACCAGTCTGTTGAACTGCACTATGAACTCGGCGAAGATATCATGCTGTGGGATGAGTTCAACCCCGTATTATACCGCTTGCTTGTGAGTCTGGAGGCGAACGCTAACGGGAAATTGTATCGGAATGAGCAATCCGTAAGCTTCGGCATGCGCAAGTTCGGTACGGAAGGCACACAGTTCACGAATAACGGTCGTAAAGTATTTTTGCGAGGAAAACATGACGCGTTGGCTTTTCCTCTAACCGGTTATGCGCCGATGACGGTGGAAGAATGGGTCAAGGTGCTATCTATCGCCAAGTCCTACGGGATTAATCATTATCGCTTCCACACCTGCTGCCCGCCAGAAGCAGGATTTATAGCCGCGGATTTGCTCGGTATTTATTTCGAGCCTGAGCTGCCGTATTGGGGCGCATTTCAAGATCCAGCGGATGAAGACTATGATGAGGCGAGATCGGACTACTTGCGGGAGGAAGGATTGCGCATATTAAAGGCTTATGGCAATCACCCATCATTTGCTTTGTTTACGCTAGGCAACGAATTGCATGGCAGTCGCAACGCCATGTCGAGCTTGTTGAAGGAATATCGGGAACAAGATAGCAGGCGCTTATACGCTGAAGGGGCGAATAACTATTTCTGGGCGCCGGCTTTCTCGGAAGACTCTGATTTCTGGGTTACCATGCGAACAGGGCATGGCGAATCGATGGTTCGAGCTTCTTTCTCCCATGCGGACTTGCCCCTTGGGCATGTGCAGGATAGCTATCCTTCAACCTTAACGGACTATCGTGATAATCTTCCGGACATTCAAGTGCCTACGATAAGCCATGAAATTGGCCAATATCAATCCTTCCCAAACTTTGGCGAAATAGAGAAATACACAGGCGTTCTGAAAGCACGGAACTTAGAAGTGTTTCGCGAGAGGCTTCAGGCTGCGGGAATGCTCGATCAAGCCGATCATTTCTTCCGGGCATCCGGACAGCTCGCGGTTATATGCTACCGCGAAGAGATTGAAGCCGCTTTGCGCACTCCGGGCTTCGGCGGGTTTCAACTGCTAGATCTGCAGGACTTTCCGGGCCAAGGAACGGCATTGGTTGGCGTATTGGACGCGTTTATGGAATCCAAAGGCTTTATAGAACCGGAGAAGTGGCGCGAGTTTTGCTCGGAAATCGTTCTGCTGGCAAGGATTCCGAGGTTTACGTATACCCAGGAGGAGACGTTTGTCGCCGAACTGGAAATCGCAAATTACGGGTCTGACTCGCTTGAAGCTATGCAGTTGGAGTGGTCGCTAAAGCAAGGAGACCGACTAATTGAGGCTGGAGCGATGGCGGCAAAGAATATTCAACAAGGGGCTTTGGAAAATGTGGGTACGCTGCAGATCGACCTGTCCGCAGCAGAGGCTCCCGCCAAGCTGGAGCTTACTCTGAAATGGAAGGGCAGCGACGTTATAAATCATTATCCGATCTGGGTATATCCGTCGGCGCAGGCAGAAGCCAAGCCGCAACAAGCTGAATTTCACTTGCGTAGAGAATTCAATCAAGAGGTAAGCGATATTCTCGAAGAAGGCGGGCGTGTTTTGCTCATTCCCCATCAAGAGCAGCTATCCTCCCATATCGGCGGAGCGTTTGCTTCGGACTTTTGGTGTTATCCTATGTTTAGATCCATCTGTGAGGGAAAAAACGCGGCTCCAGCACCGGGAACGCTCGGAATCTTATGTGATGAGAAGCATCCCATGTTCGAGGCCTTTCCAACCGAGTTTCATAGCAACTGGCAGTGGTGGCCGATCCTGACCCACTCTCATTCGCTTATACTGGATAAGTGGCCGGAAGCGTTCCGTCCCCTAGTGCAGGTCATTGACAACTTTGAGCGCAATCATAAGCTCGGCTTGATCGTTGAAGCTAAGGTTGGCAATGGAAGCTTGCTCATATGCGCAAGCGACCTTATTGGTCACCAAGATAAGCCGGAGGTACGCCAGCTTTTTCATAGCTTGCTGCAATATGCGGCATCTGCGGAGTTCAACCCATCATTAGAACTCAGCTATGACCAGATTCGCAGCGTGCTGGATCCGAACGTGGAGAGCGATCGCGAGACGCATCGCGGTCAAGCGGTTATTAATCCTTCCTATCCGAATAATATAAGTTGAACTAAAGACACTTCTACATTCTGATGCAAAGACGATCGATAATACGCATGGGATTCTTTCATGATATTAATCATAAATGTCTCTACATTCTTCCGTATCTCAGCGGTTATGTGCTAAAACAAACTATTGATGTTGATGACATCTGCTC
>NZ_JBFTSN010000124.1:0-15316 GCF_056400045.1 Paenibacillus sp. 01L418 | reverse complement strand
CCCAATGACATATCCCTCATCCATATACCCGACTCGCTGAAGCACCTCTCTGGATAAAAGCAAGCAAAAGCCCATTATGGCATTCGTTTTTCTCCATCGTACCGGGTTAATATGATTGTAATTTTGGGCAAACTGCTGCATTTCTTTCATGTTTTTGTAGCTGACATCAATCTTTTGATCATTCGACAAATAATTGGTTACCGGACCAACAAGACCAATCGATGGGTTGCTGTTCAAGCACGACAATAAATTCGACAGCCAGTTTTTCGTCACGATCGTATCATTGTTAAGAATGAGAATCGACGTACCTTTTGCCATCATCAGGCCTTGATTGACGCCACCGGAAAAACCTAAGTTCTCTTGAAAAATTTTATAGCGCAATCGCCCTGCCTGCGACTTTAAATAGGCAGCCGTTCCATCCGTTGAGCCATTATCAATAATGATGATTTCGTAAGACTGCGGCGTATATTTATGAATGCTCTCTATGCAATTTCGTAAATAGTTCAACTGGTTATAGGTTGGAATAATAATGCTTGTGCCTTCAAAAGGCTGCTGATAGCTTGCTGCTCCACTCGCCCTGCCATCCCGATAACCAGCTGCATAGCTCGCTTGAAAGTTGGTTCGCTTTATTTTACGGACTGCTTTTATACGCCTGCGCGAATATCGCTTGCGCATCTGGGTTCACCTCCCACGATCTTGTTTAGCTATCATGATGGAAAGACGATTTGAAGCAGCTGGCTGAGCCGCTTCTCGTAGGTATGCTGCTCCAGCGTTTTTATAAATCCTCTTAATGCGATTTGATTCCTCTTTTGCTCGTCATGCAGGTAATATGCAATTTTATCAGCCAGCTCTTTTGGTGAAGAGTACGTTTCAAGCTCCATTCCAGGTACATAAAAATCGCTTAAGTCCTGACGAACATCTGTAAGCTGAAAAGCTCCGGCAGCCGCAATTTCATACGTACGAGGGTTGATCGACAGGCCGGGAAGGTTGCGGCTATTTTTGTTATGCACCTTGTCGTCATGGGAACGATGAATATTGATGACAATCTTGGCGCCATTGTAATAGCTCGCTGCTTCTTCTGAGCTGATCCATGAAATGCGAATGCCCTTGCTTAGGCTTTTGTAACGCTTAAGCCTTTTCCAGAACAAACCGATAATTCTTGTATCGCGCTGTGCTAGTGCAGGAGCAATTCGATCTATTAATCTGACTCTGTTATGAAAGGCATTCCCAATAAAGCAAATATCGCTTTGATAATGAGCGGGTACATATTTGGGCTTATACACGGCTGGGTTAACTGCCAGCGGCAAATAATGAACCTGACAGCCGAGCTGCCGATAGATTGGAATAGCAGCCAACTCATGGGTAAATAGCCATTCATACTGCGGGGCAATGACCGTTGTAACATCGGTTACGTAGGGCTCATCGACGAGCCATATCGCTGTTTTAACGCCGATCGAACGAATGCCTTTGATTTGGTTGACTGGCACCTGAGTGCCATGCAGTACGAGCACTAAATCCGGTCTTCTCCTGCTTGCCAGATCAATAAGATTATCCGATGGAGATGCGATGATCAGCTCGCTGACCATACCTCTGAGAGCATCCGTAACCGCCTGATCCATATCTGGAAAAGGGCCTCTTAATCCCGCGCGAACATATAATACTCGCAGAGATCGAAGCACGCTTGCAGGCCGCGGTATTTTCTGAATTATAGCCTCACAGGTACCCACATGGTAACCATGCTTCCAGCCAGATTCGCGTCCTGCATCCCACTCGTTTGCTGCTGAAATGTTTATTTTCCGTTTCTGCTTCAGAAGTATCTCACCTCTTTCTGTAACGAGTACTCTTTATACATTTCTAATTAGTGCCTGCTCCAACAAATCTATGCTTCGATCCCATTCCCACTTCTTTACCGTCTCGCTCCCGCCAGCTCTTAGGTGTTCGCGCAGAGACTTGTCTGCTATCAAACTTTGTACTGCATTCGCTGCTGCTCTAATGTCATTTGGAATGACCAAACTATTATAATGATTGACCAGATATTCATCCGTCCCCGTTACATCAGCAACGACTGGAACTCCTCCGCAAGCCATCATCTCAAGTGGAGGATAGAGGAAACTTTCAACCCTGCTCATTTTGAGCAAAATATCACAGCTAGAGTAAATATGCTTCATCGTTTCATAGGATACACTCTCAAAGAAGCGGTCACAGCGCCAAGATGCAGCGGGACGCCCCGACGAGCTGACACACCAAACCTCACAGTTCAAATCCCGCACTGCCGCAAAAGCATCGCTCATTCCTTTGTAAGGAACGTTAATAGGGCCCTCCAGCAATACTCTAACCTTGCTGCTTTTTGGTGCAAGCGGCTCTGCCTCATACATAAGTGAGGTATCGAGTCCGTTAGGGATATAGATCGCTTGCTTATTAAACGTACGCTGCAGCCAGCGCTGCAGCCAGCCTGCCATCGTCAGAAACGTAAAATCATTCGTTTTGTACGTTTGATAGGCCAGCTTCGATTGCTCCGACGATGGCGAATAAAATCTGGATTCATCCGATTGAATGAAATAAAAGCGTTTCTTTGCTTCTATTCTTCTTGCAGCGCCGAGTGTAGCCCAAAAGGTCGCAATCACAATATCACGATCCGCAGGAGCGCGGGATTCTGTGACGATGGGCACCTCAACAGGATGCCAGCTAACCTGCGTATTTCCATCCATGGAAACTAATACGACATCATAACCGCGCTGCTTCAAGCGGTTGGCATGCTGAAGAATAACCGCTACGCCACCGGAAATGGAGCATCCTGGGATGACGTATGCAATTTTCGGCTTACAGACGCCGCCTACTACAGCAATCCAGCGGCCGTCACGATAGCCGTCTTTCCATCCAGCTTTGTAGCCTTCTGACTGGCTTCTTATCGATCCTGCCCGCCAATCTTTCCTTCCATTTTTGACCAAGTGGCTTTTTCTACCAATTCTCCTTTTTGGCTTCAGCATCATCTTAGGTCGGACCTTAAGATTTTTGAATTTCATAATCTTTTTTCCTTCCCTTATATCTGTAATGGCGGTATACTTGGTGACTCTATGCATTCAACCCTATCTCATAATATGTTTGAACCTTTTTACCGCCACGGCGTCTGTTACCATGAAGTTTCTTCTCTCCTAATCGTTGTAAAAAAATAGACTGGGACACAGGTAATGTCGCAGTCTAGCTAGCCTACTATTGTGTTTTCTCATCCGCTAGACGCAATCCCGCTTCCTGCAGCGAAGTGAACGTACCCGCGTCATGCCACCACCCTTTCAAAATGCTGTGCTTGAGTGCCCCCCTCGCCGCATAAAAGTTGTTTACATCGGTAATTTCAAGCTCCCCTCTCCCCGAAGGACGCAATGTCTTTATTACATTAAAAACATCAGCGTTGTACATATAAATACCCGTTACACAATAATTAGAGCCGGGATTCGAAGGCTTCTCCTCAATGGATACAATTCGCCCGCCTTCCATTCTCGGAACGCCAAATCTTTCTGGATCAGCTACTCTCTTAAGTAATACCTTTGCCTCTTCCGATGATGCTTCAAAAGAAACCATATATTCAGATAATGAATCCTCGAACAAATTGTCTCCTAGCAGAACGACAAATTTTTCATCCGCAGATACGAACCCAGCTGCCAAAGCTAATGCCTCAGCAACACCGCCAAACTGATCTTGCACTCTAAAAACGAGATTGACGCCCCATTCGTGGCCGCTCCCCAAAAAATCAACATACAAGCCTGCTGATTGTTTTCCTATAACGAGCAAAATATCTTTAATCCCTGCATCCGCCAGCTTTTTAATCGCATAATATATCATAGGATGCTTTCCGACTGGCAATAGATGCTTGTTCATAAATTTCGTTAGCGGATAAAGTCTCGTGCCTGACCCGCCAGCCAGTATAACGCCTTTCATCCAGCAGTCCACCTCCCCTCGCTCTACTGAAACTCCCTTATAAGTATATGAATTTAAAAGATTTAAGAGTGGATGGATAACCACATGCGCTAAGATTTGGACGTTGTTGATCAAAAATCATAACGATAAAGGGGMTTGTACGGCTGCCTTTTTTAAGAAAGACAAGCTTCAAATCTATATTTTATTAATAAACTAGATTTAGAGAGACATTCAAAACTAGAGGTGATGCAATTGATTCGAAAAGCGATCATTCCTGCCGCAGGCTATGGAATTCGCAATTTACCCATAACCAAGGCTATACCCAAAGAATTGTTTCCCATTGGAAACCGACCAGCAATCGACTATGTAGTTAAAGAAGCAGTCGATGCAGGAATTACCGACATTTTAATTATACTATCTCGCAATAAGACAGAAATTATGAACTATTTTGACCGTTCGATGGAGCTGGAGGCTCATTTGCGTACGATTCACAAAGAAAGCATGCTGCCTATCATTGCTCCCGCCAAAGTCAATATTCAATATATTCGTCAATATGAAGCACTCGGTCTTGGTCATGCCGTTTCGCTTGGACAATCATTTGCTGCAAACGAGCCCTTTGCTGTTCTGCTGCCGGATCAAATAAACCTGTATCAAAACTCTTTGCTCTTACCCTTAATTCGAAACTACGAGAAGCACAGAACCAATGTCATTGGACTGCAATCGGTTGACCCCAAGCTGTTGTCCCAATACGGCGTGGCGTCTGCTGTTCAAGTTCAGCGCCGAATTTACGAGGTCGCTTCCATAGTAGAGAAGCCGGCATATGATCCTCCGTCCCAGCTCGCGGTCATGGGCAGATATATTCTTGAACCTGGCATTTTGGAATTATTAAAAACAACGAAACCCGGAATAGGCGGAGAGATTCAATTAACCGATGCTTTAAATCAGATGGGCATGACACGCAAAGCGATCGGATATGTATACAAGGAACGCTGGTACGATACGAGCATCGAGCATGACTACTTGAAAATTCAACAGCGTGCATACCAGCTCCATAAAAAGCGGAAGCAATAAAGCAAAAAATAAGGATAGGCTGCTGCCATCCTTATTTTTGTTTGCTGCTCTGATTGACTATGCTTCGGTATTGCTTCGTCTGCGCAATTTTTTTGGCACGAAGCAATCGAATCGTTTTTTTCGTAACCTTCCATGTATGCATTTTTTGATTGGCTCTTCTAATTGCTACAAAATGGCTGGGACTTGTGAAAGCCAGCTTATAGCCTTTTTTGATGCTGTCCTTCTGAAACCTCATATCCGTTCCCTTGCGAAGATGTTTGAAAGAAACGTCCGGATACAGCTTTTTTTTGAACAGCATCGTCGCTCCTGCTACTCTATTTTTACTAGGCATCGTTGCAAGCATCAGCCTTGAAGAATGCTTAAAGTACATATAAAACTTATTTTTCCCTATCAGATCCGCTTCCGTCTTTTCAAGTCGCAGCATTGCCTCAGTCAAATAATTCGGAGCGTAATAATCATCATCGTCGAATTTGGCTATAATCTCATATTGGGCTTTGCTAATGCCGTAATTTAAGCATTTCCCAAGCGACCATTTGGCCGGCAGCTTGTATATCGATACATTTCCAAAGCTGCTGGCCTGTTTTTTGTAAAGTTCAATGTTCATGCCATCGTTATTTAGCAGCACGATCATCTCCTTCACCCTCCATTGCTGACGCTTGAAGTTAGTGAATAGATTTTGCATAAAGAGGGGCTTATTCGTTGCTGTAACTATGGTTACACCTGAGGTCATCCTCCCCTGACCGGAAAAATGCTCCTTATCCATGCCGGCTGCATCGTGCCTCCTTACTCGGTCATAAACAGCTAGTGATATTCTCATGATCCGCCGCCTCCGAGCGTGACGATTCTTGATTTGCCCGTAATCCATTTGACTACATTTCGGGTGTCATATACAAACGGAGCATGCTCCAAAACAAGTTCCAGCGGCAAAGAAGTATGATCGGTAGCAATGATAACGCAATCTGTATTTGAAAGTGTTTCTGCGCTTAGCTCCAAGCTGACAAGCTTATGCTCGCCTACTTGCAGCGATGGTACGTATGGATCATGGTAAACTACATCCGCACCTTTTAGATGCAGACTTTGAATCAAACCAATAGCCGCTGATTCCCTGTAATCAGATATATCTGGCTTATAGGCTACTCCATATATCATAATTCTCGTTTCCGAGAGCGGTTTAGGCGCCAAATAATGTTCAAGCTGCTGTGTAATATATAGTGGCATTCCATCATTAATTGTATTTGAAATGTGAATAAAATCAGAAGTAATGCCATGCTGCTTCAGCTTCCATGCTAAATAAGAGGGGTCCACTGGAATACAGTGACCGCCAATTCCAGGCCCGGGATAAAACGTGTTGTATCCAAATGGCTTCGTACTGGCTGCCTCGATAATTTCCCAAACATTCAGATGGATTGCATCGCATATTAAGGCCATTTCATTAATGAAAGAAATGTTAATTAGTCGATAAGCATTTTCCAATATTTTTGTCATCTCCGCTGTATCCGTGGAGGAAACGGGATGCACACGAATAAAAATTTGATTGTATAATTCCTTCACTCGCTCCAAGCAGCCGGGCGTTACGCCGCTAATTACCTTTGGAATACTTTCTACATCAAAATGTTTATTTCCAGGATCTACCCGTTCAGGCGAGTAGGCAATATGATAGTCTATCCCTGCGTTAAGCCCGGTTTGATTCAAAACAGGCAGGAGCACTTCTCTTGTAGTGCCCGGGTAAGTTGAGCTTTCTAATATGACTAGCTGCTGCCGCTTAAGTCTACTGCTAATTTGTTTGGCCGCTTGCGTCAAATAGCTCAAATCAGGCGTTCCATGCGCAGTTAAAGGCGTTGGCACACAAATAACGATTGCTTCAGCTGCATCCATTAGATGAAACTCATTTGAAATGGTAAAGCGGTCAGAAAAATTCGCTTCTTGTATATCCTGATCCTTAATTTCGTTTATATAGCTTTTTCCTAATTGAATCGACTCTACTTTTCTTCTATCCAAATCAATTCCAACAACGTTAAACCCCTTACGAACAAAAAGCAGAGCAAGTGGCAGACCCACATAACCAAGCCCCACAATAGCTACCGTTCTCTGCTTTTCAATCGCGTTATGATTATGCAAATCGCTCATATTCTAATCTCTCGCCTTCTCTCTAGTAATTTTTAATCAGCTTAGATAGTATATGAAACAACTTATTAATAGTTTGGACAGTTTGGATACAAAATGCAGCCACCGTGATCACAGCCCAATTTTCCACTTCCCTTGCATTCGCCTTATACCTTCCTTTCAAATGCCGCATATGCTATCGATAATCTGCAGCAAGCAAATGCTTCGAGAGGGGTAACGATATGGCTGGAAAATACCGCAAGCGCAGCAGGCATTTTGACGTCATTATGATGTCTGACTTTAGATTGCCGGGTGGAACAACCTCATCCAACGTAGAAGAAATGAAAGCTCAAAAAAGAGCAGGTTTAACAACAGGGCTGATTCACATGTCCGGCCAGCCAAGAAGCAAAACCAGTACAATTAACCCCAAAATCAAGCGTATGGTCGATGGGCGGAGCATTCGAATGCTGAATACAACCGCCAGAGCTACCTGTGAAACTCTAATTATTAGACATCCGCGAATTCTTCATGTGAGAAGAAGATATAAACCGAACGTATCGGCAAAGAGAATACACGTCATCGTCAATCAAACCCCAAGAAAGGATTATGGCAGATACGGCCGGTTAGTTTATAACATTAGTCGCTGCGAACAGYGGGTCAAACAATTTTTCGGAAAATCCAGCACATGGCATCCAATCGGCCCTCAAGTGAGAAATACGCTTTTTAAGCACCATGCAGGTGATTTGAAGAACATTAAATTGGCTTCTGCAGATTGGGTCAACATCATTAATACGAGGGAATGGAGACGGAAAAACCGTCCTTCTCACAGAGGCGTGATCAAAATAGGCAGACACTCCAGAGATGCTTATGTGAAATGGCCTTCCAATCGAACGGATCTTCTAAAAATTTATCCCGCTTCATCAAAATATGAAATACACATTCTTGGCGGTGCTAGAACACCGCGTCGGATATTAGGAAAGCTGCCTCAAAATTGGCATGTGCTTGGATTTGGAAAACGCTCGCCAAAGTCTTTTTTGGCAGGACTCGACGTCTTTGTTTACTATACACATCCCAATTGTGTCGAAGCGTTTGGCCGCGTTATTTTTGAGGCGATGGCTGCTGGCGTGCCGGTTATTCTTCCCCCAAGCTACAAGGAGCTTTTTGGTGAAGCCGCCATTTATGCTGAACCTTCCAATGTAACGAATGAAATCGATCGGTTGATGTCAAGCTCCGAACTTTACGATAGGCAAGTGAGAAGAGCGATTCAATATGTTGAAGCAAACTTTGGTTACACGAAGCATCGTGCAAGATTAAATAAATAAGAATGCAAAAAAAATGCACCTAGGCTAACGGGTGCATTTTTTTCATTTCAATTGAGGCATATCTCAATACGAACGACGACGTTTTTTGCGGATAGGCTTCCTTAGCTTGCGCCGAGCTCTTCTCTTCTTCACCATCATGTTTCGATGCTTTATCCGATCTGGTTCGTCTGCGTAATACGGAATCGGTTGATCCATCACATCCGTACTGAACGCTTCTGAATGAAAGTACCCATTTGATAGCAAAAATGGATTTTCAACTTCAGAATTGTCATAGTAATGCATGCGAAACTTTGCTCTCGTTTGATCTGCAATCACTTCTCCGCTAGTGAAGTGACTATAGCTCCAGGTTGAGCTCGCCGCTGTATTTCGTTCTACTTCTATCCATTCATTTCTATATTCTTCGATTAGTTCTCCGTATAGCTGCCCCTTCTCATGCTCGATCCATGAGATCGCCAGCTCAAAATTATTGGATATTCGAATGGAGCGCAGTGGTTTATTACCAATGGAATACGTATGAGAGGCAGTTTTTGATATATCCCATCTCTCCATAAGGTTGCTGTGAGAGACCTGATAGCCCGCATCACGCAAGGAAAAGACACCATAAAAGAGTGTGTGCGATTGATCCAGCCATCCTTGATCGATAAAATTATGGGTCGTTTGATCATAATAACAATTATTTTCACTAAGCTTGAGCCAGCATTTCAGGAAGCTTTCCGTAACAGCATGACGTTTAAAGCTCATAAAGCTTGAATCATAGATCCCGTTTTTCCTAACATCCGTCAACCAATCCAAATCCAGAAACTCAGGATCAATGACTTTTCCTATCAAAGTAATGGGATGCTGATTGAAACCTTCTGCAAGCTCTTCAAATGGAGAAATGACCCATGTATCCGCATCCAAGTAATGGATAGCTATCTCATTCGTATACTTTTTGTATATATAGTTCACCAATAAAGCCTTGCAAGCCCGCTGTGCTTCTTGAAGAGTGTACTGGAAAAAAAACTTTTTCATATTGGAATATACATCCGTATCTTTCATGAGCACGACCTCATCAAAATAAGGACAGCCAAAAGCGGCATTAGGCATAGTTTCCTCCATCACACCAATGATAACCTTGCCATTAGGCATATGTTTCTTAATGGATTTGGCCATCATTATCGCTTTAGCTGTATGCTCTGCATGTATAACCGTACCAAAAATCATAATGCCTCTCCCAATCTAGCTATAACTAGTCTATTATCATTCATGGCAGTACGACCATCTCCTCTCCTTTCATATCCTATGATTGCCTTGTTTCATAGGAAACCCTAGTATCCGTCTAAATATAGGGTGAAGATCATCTGATAGTTTTACCCATTGCCATTCCAAAATAAAAACGGCTCAGAGATTGAAACCCTCCAGCCGTTTCTGTATTTTCATTACGATTACCTGCCCTTTAGTCGTAAATCATGCGCCTATCTTTGATGCTTTTGCTCTTCATCTTATTTTCTATAGTCTGCGCTGGAAAAATTCGTTCGACCATCGCATTAAATTCTGCAATATAGCCTTGTATAGGATGCCCAAGCTTCACATCATTCATATACGCATTCATCCGCCCAACAAAATCAGGATTAGCTGACACATATACATGTTCAATGCTCGGATTTAATTGCTTCACTTTACTCGCAATTTGTTCCTTTACTTGCGCCGTAAGCATATGGTTTCCTGTAGACAGGGTGCTCATGCGCCGGCTAATCTCCACGCCCTCTTTCCCCATATACCCACTATTTGTTCGACTTAGCATTTTGGATTCAACCTTAGGCTGAATCTCATCTAATGAAACAGCGACGTATGCGTTATGGTCGGTTATCATCACATATGAAGATTTGACTACACCTAAATCTGTGATCTCCTTAGCCATTTTTTCATTCATTTGCATTCTATAATTTTTATGCGAGCCGATGACGTTATTGCTGTTTAGCCTGCGTCCATTTACTCGATTTTTCTCATTCATTTGGTCATCAGCGAATCGTTTATTTTTTAATAAATTACCATTTGCATCATAACGGATACTATTCGAGCGGATGTCTTTATTTCCAAGCTCACCGTGATTTTCCATGCAGCCTGCCAGCATTGTGCTTAGCAGCACACCTGCAGACAAAGCAACGATTTGTTTGCGCATTTAGCCATCCTCCAACTTGTTTTGTTTAGGCACCGGACCCTTCCTTAGCGTTCGCCTTTTCTGGACTCGCTATTCATTGCATTGACAAAGCAAAAGGGATGAAGTAAATTAGTATCAGATACTAGTACTTGGTACTAATTTTGAGAGGAAGTGTGCATTGTATGGACAAAATAAAACCATCTGCCATTCAATCGAATGCCGTCATTACCGCGATAGGCACTTACGTTCCTGAACGGATTCTAACAAACACAGATATGGAGAAGCTTGTGGAGACGAGCGATGAATGGATCATGCAGCGAACCGGCATCAAGGAGCGTCATATCGCCTCCGACAGTCAGTTCACCAGCGATCTATGCTTTGAAGCTGTTCATAATATGATTGAACGCTACGGCGTAAGTGTGACTGATGTTGACTACATTATCGTGGCTACTTCTACGCCAGATGCTGTCTTCCCAAGCGTAGCTTCTCAGGTGCAGTCGCACTTCAACATCAGCCATGCAGGTGCAGCCGATATTCAAGCAGCCTGTGCTGGTTTTGCCGCTGCCATCCAATTAGCGAATGGCTTGTTGTTATCTGGAGCGCATCGCAAAATTTTAGTGCTTGGCGCAGAAACGTTATCCAAAATTACGGACTATACAGACCGTACGACCTGTATTTTGTTTGGCGACGGGGCTGGCGCAATTCTTATGGAAGCTTCGCATGACAGACATGGCGATATCGAAGCAGTATATACCAAAACAGATGGTGCACGTGGTCATCTGCTTTATCGCAGCAGTTTAGCATCCGCAATTGGTGAGCATGATATACAAACGAACGGTTTAATCGTGCAAAATGGCCGGGAAGTATATCGCTGGGCGGTTAGTCATGTAGCTGAAGGTGTTCAGCAGCTATTGGAGAAGAGCGGATATACACCGGCAGAAATCAATTGGTTTATTCCTCATAGCGCTAATATGCGAATTATAGAATCGCTTTGCGAACGAACAGGCTTCTCACTTGAACAAACCTTATCGAGTATAAAACAATATGGCAACACATCCGCTGCATCCATTCCGCTTGCCCTAGACGAGGCTGTGAAATCCGGCTTCGTTAAGCCTGGACATCTTTTGCTCCTATACGGCTTTGGAGGCGGATTAACTCAAGCTGGTGTCGTTCTTCGCTGGTCCTTCTAGAACATGCTAAACAGCCCAATACTCCATCGATTACATTCCGCTTGGAACCGATGGTGTAGAGGGCTGTTTTTCTACAGCCATTTAGGGTTGACTCTCGTATGCTGCTTGATGTCCATCTTCAAAACCCGTTGCAAAACCTGTGTTATAGCCATCATTAAAGGTTTGCCCAAGTCCTGCTCGTTCGGTTTCCTTATGGGCAAATCGTTTCCTCGGTACTTGTTTTCTACGTTGTAGTGTTTTTTTGCTTGTCGTATTTCTTCTTGCTGTCCGTTTGCGAGGGCTTCGTGCACTTTCACTTTTCCGTGTTTTGCTCTTATTGTTCAACAATCCCCTCTCCCCCTGACCAATGAACGCCATAAATAGGCAGCTCAGGCTGAAGCCATGGCTTCGTTGGATTACCCTTCCGTTTTACCCGTCTATGCCAAGCAAGGCTTGTTACCGATTCAGCAATCGTTTCCTGTAGTTCGGTAAGCGATCTTACATTGTCCCGGAGGAGCTTAACTGTTCCTTGTGAAGCATCAGACACATCAGCGATACTTTCTAATATACGGGCAAGCGCGCCTTGGCTTCTAGCAAGCGAGGCTAAAAAAGCCGCTCTTGCCTCACGTTCAGATCCCAAGGTCTCCATCAGTTTTTGTCACCAAAGGTGAAGCCCTTGCCCAGTGAAGACAATGAATCACCATAGCTCTCTGACATTTCTTCCTCTTGCTGCAGCACAGCCTTCATAATAGACACGATCCCTTGATCAAGCTTCGCGATTCCATCGATCATCTCAATCACCTGATCATGCATTTGAATAGACTGGCCTAGCTGCGTTTGGTGCGAATTAAAGGTGTGGGTATGCACATGATTACATATCCAGCCTCGCATCTTCTCTGCCTCAGCCGCTTTGGCTTCCAGCATAATTGCTATATTCCATTGCATATTAGCTGTTGAGCTAAGCATTCGCATATAGGCTTGATCACGATCCATTGCAAGCTAGACCTCCTTATTTGCTCTCTATTCTTCCCCGTCTGCTTCCTTCAGCTCACGGATGACATAGGTAAGCTGAGAAGCAATCGTTTCTTGAAAATCTGCGATACTATTCAAATATGCAACGATATTCTGACCCACTGCTTGCGTATTTTCCAGAATGCCAGATAAACCTCCTAAATTCGGATGCTCGTCTGGAAGCGCCTGCACGATCTCGGATAAGCGAACCGTTACATGCCGTTCTGCTTCTAGCATTCGTGCCATTTGTACATTGCCGTGAGACATATGCTGCATAATTTCCGTAATTGTAGCTTGCATCGTACTTTCCCTCCTTGCTCCTACATCATATGCGTGCTCCGCAGCAGTGGATACTTCCCTTTTGTTACAATGCTTGACGAAGCGTAATCGGTGCGATCAAGGGCAAGCCATCGGGAATCATACGAAGCTCTGCTTCGGAAAGCTTCTCTTTATGTCCAGGCTGCAAGCCCCAGCCATCGGCAGCAAGGCGACTCATAATAATACGTTTCTTGCCATTCTCAAGATAGAAGCTGCTTCCGTTCTCACTTGCATAAATGCTGCCATTTTGGAGTTCGTTGTTATCACCGTAACATAGCGAGCCTTTACGTGAAATGACTACATCCACCTCGATAGGCTCACCGATCGGCCAACGACACAAGTCAAGCTGAGATACACGTTTAACTGGCTGCTCCCATAAGCCATGAATTGGCCGTCTAACGCTGTCCTCTATCCAATAGATTGTTTCTCCAAAACCTTTTACGACCATTTGCTGCGGATAAAACACCGACTCCCCAAGCTTCGGTCTAATGCCCGCTTCCCATTCAGGAAGCTTGGCTTGACGTTCAAAGTCAGTTCCCTCTCGGTCCAAAAACTTCTCATCCAAGTCGCTCCATTTGTTCATAAAATAATGCTTGGAATTAAGGGCCTCGGACTCTTTCGCGTTATACTCCGCCAGCTCCTTATCATGTCGTTCGGCATGAATGTAGGCGTCGCGCGCGTAAACCAATGAATATCCTTGCAATCTCACTCGCAAGCCATAATCTTCTGCTTCAAACGGCGACTCTTGGCAGCCTTCATCGAGAAAACCCACTTTCTCCAGCAGCTCGCGCCGAAAGAGCAGGCATCTGCTTGCTAACCGCTCTGTTTGATGCCATTTCGATGAATCACTAGCATTATTTAATCTCGCAAGTTCATGCATATCTTCCATATCAACATAATGAAACTCCATCTTTTGTTTGCCAGTCAGACCGATAGAGACAGGGCCTACCATTCCGATGCCAGCATGGCTATTCAAGCATATTAATAGATTGTCGAGCCAATTTTCAGTCGGTCGCATCCCATTGTTTAGCAGCAAAATAGTCGTCCCTTTAGCCATCATTAAACCTTTATTTGCAGCGCCTGTGAAGCCTGCCGATTTTGCTAAAATACGATACCGCACTTGGCCATCTAGTTGTCTTAAATAATGCTCGATACCATCAGAAGATCCATTATCTATAACGATGATTTCATAAGGCAAATCGGTATGATCCATAATGCCTTCGATACATGCTTTTACCGATTCAACCTCATTATGACTGGGAATAATTATGCTAGTTCCTTCGAAACAAGAATCATAGCTTTCAATGCCGGCTTTCAATCCTTCCTCATAGCCTTCATTCATACCCAGCCTATATCTCTCTACTCTTTTTTTCGCTGTATTGCGCAAACTAACATTGTTTTTGAGACGTCGGACCGGTCTTTTTTTGCGTCTCATCGATAACCTCTCCAATCCGTCATTTGATCTTTTTTACTTCAACATCATATAGTATGTTTTGAAGAGATATCTGCAACGGCAAGTGTACTGCTTATCAAGGAATGAGTATAAAATGCTGCGACAACAAAATGCTAGAGTTGTCTTATAATTTTGTATAAAAAGAGACTGCCTTTGGTGTTTTACACCTACAGGCAATCTCCTTTTCAATTCGTCTTATCCTTTACCGATAGCAATCCAGTTGAGATGGCCAACTGGCTCTTGACTGATGCGTGTACGAATGATGAGAATAACTGCATGATCCGCAGCTTTCGAATGAGCTACAGCATAGCAAGCCGGGTTGTCAGTCGTTACGGTTAGCACGTAATAATTATCCACGAACGGCTCATCAAATGGAATGATAAGCTCTACTTGTTCTGCTTGCACAGTAAAGCTGTAAGGCGCAAGCCCAAATTGCTGCTTTACAATGCCTTGGCTTGCGTTAGTAATTACAGGTGCAAATTGCAGTGCTGAAAGACCAATGGATTGCTCTTGAATATGCCTTCCAGTAATTGAGCCATCTGCAATCTGCTCTACTTGATTTGCAGCTGAACCCTCTACATTGCTCAGCAGTAATCCAGGTGCCAACAAATCTGCGGTAATGCTTCCAGGAACAATTTGTTCCGTTCCTACGCTGCCAAGAGCGAGCTTCGCTGAAGTTACGCTTCCGTCCGTCAGCTGTTCCGCACCTACGCTGCCATACGCTAGCTTCGTTGTCGTCACGCTTCCGTCCGTCAGCTGTTCCGTTCCTACGCTGCCATACGCCAGCTTCGTCGTTGTCACGCTTCCGTCCGTCAGC
>NZ_JBFTSN010000123.1:0-15332 GCF_056400045.1 Paenibacillus sp. 01L418 | reverse complement strand
GAACTGGTTTAGGGCTGATGGTTACTTTCCGAATTATAGAGGTAATGCAAGGGAAGCTTGAGTTTTTTAGTAAGAAAGGTTTAGGAACCGAAGCAATAATTCATATCCCATCTGCAGAAAAATAGCGCTGGTTGCTTTTAAAACCAGCGCTTTTTTTTATTTTTATTTATTGCCACATAGCGCCTTGTGCTTGGATCGCTTCTTCTTTAATTGTTGTTGGGTTTTCTGGAATTACCAAGTAGTATTTATTAGCCGATTCTTCAACAACCTCTACTTCGATTGTATCCGGAACATCGATTCCGAAAGCTTCTTTTATTGCTTCTTTCGGATTGGCGATAAGTTGTTTCTTGAATTCGGCATCTTCCCAAGCTTTTTGAATGATTTGATCTTTTAACGATTGTACATTGGACACAATAATCACCCTTCCGAATATGTATAAKTTTACCATACTCAGTCTATCATGCCCGTTCGACAAATTCTATATGAATTTTCAATTATTCGACAATTAATAGATTATATAGTACCTATTAAACTGAAATTTTATACAAAAAGTAGTTAAATCCGCCCTCCAGCAGCAACTTTTTGTTTGATTCTATCGTCTCATGGGTATGGTTCAAATGTTTTAGTATAAAACTATGGAATGCGACTAGCTCACTAGATCCCGCTTCCAATTCGATTAGTCGTTTTTCATTATCAATTGCAAGTTGAACATAAGGTCCGAGGCATCCTCGAATAAAGATTTCATTTTCAACCTTTTGTTCAGTTAATGCTTCTTCCGCAGTTCTATTTGCGGTGATCATCGCAAGCAGGCCATTATAGCTGCCTTCAGCCAGATCTTCTTTCCAATCCTGATAGTCGTCAGACATCTGAAGCGACATCAGCACAATATCGATGGCGAGCTCCATCTTCTCAATGAGCTCTGGGCGTTCTGCTAACAACAACGCGCCAGTGCTGGCGATTTTGACGGGACCTGCTTTGCCAGCTGTGCGGATGGGGTCGTTTATAAAGTAATCATCGCGATCCTCGTTGGTTACACTCTCGGCCCAGTTCGTTACATAATGGTCGTAATACGCCCAAAATGGTGAAGCTGAAGGGAACAGCTCACGGAATACACGGAACATTTCGAGCATGAGCAGGTTGCCTAGAGCAAGCTGTTCCTTCCAATTTGATGCCGGCATGCTGTCCATCACGTCATCCTGAATAAAAAAATAAAGCATTCCATATACATTAGCTAATGCAAGCGCTTCGCATTGCGAATCATTAATTCCGCTCGGCTCTTTCATCCAGAAGGGGAGAAGGCTGCATATGTAATCCTTATTGCTGTCATGCTTCACAGGATTGAACTTATGCGCATAGGCCAGACCAAGGCTGCCGAGCGGTGCTGGGAAAGCTGCAATACGTTCTTCGGCTTTGGCATAAACAAGTTCCAGCTGTGTGGTATAGCGAGTAAACCATTCCATTTAAATGTCCTCCGCTGCAATAGAATGTAAGCCAAACGACCATACTAAATTAAGATTTGGTGCATATAAATAGTATATGAACGGTGTCAATCTTTTCCTACTATATCATTTTTGGAAAAAGAAAATCTTAACATATTTTTAAGCATGAGGAAGAAAAAACGAAGTCTGTATTGAGTAAAAGCAGAAAATCCAGTAAAATGGATTAAGGTTATAAAAATAGGTGAAGTTAGTAGATGATCCTCTGTCACGCTATGCTTACAGAACTGGACTTAGGTCGGGGATGAATCTATTACCTGAGCAGGTTTAGAATTTAGTTCTCCTGCATTAAAGTTAATACCTAGATGAGAGTTCTTTAATGTGGAGGTAGTATGGCATGAATAGAGATGTTGAAATTTATGTTCTCTTAACGAATACGGGAACCTTATTTTCCAAGACAATTAGATGGTACACTAAAAATATGCTGAATCACGCTTCAATCGCATTTGACAGAGACTTGAATGAGGTCTATAGCTTTGGCAGAAAAAATCCGAACAACCCATTTTTTGCGGGATTTGTGAAAGAGGATGTACGAGGCGAGTTTTTTGAGAACTCAACCTGCGCTTTGTATAGATGCACGATTAGTCATTGCGCCTATATAAACATACGAAATCAAATTCATTACATGGAGAAAAATCGCGATCAGTATAAATACAATTTGCTAGGCATGTTAGGCATCATGCTTAATATTGAGATGAAACGAGAGTACGCATACTTTTGCTCGCAGTTTGTAGCCTCTGTTTTTGAGGAAAGCGGCGTGAATCTTGTTAATAAACCTTCCTTGTTCGTAACACCTGCTGATTTGGAGAATACAACGCTGCTGGAGCTCGTTTACCATGGTAAGCTGCAAGCTTATACAGGTGTTCAAGAGGAAATAAAGGCAACTGGAACCTTCCGCACTGCGTAAAGAAGATCTCACGTGTTGAGATCTTTTTCTTTTTTATAATGATCATTATGACGAAAACGGATTACATCCAGGAGGCTGGTTCACGATGTCTATTATTAGCTTTGGAATAGTTGGCGGAGGCTGGCGCGCAGAGTTTTACATACGTATCGCCAAAGCATTGCCGGAGAAATTCAACATTCATACGATACTTGTTCGTGACGAGGAGAAGGGGCGGCTGCTGGAGGCAAAATGGGGCATTCGTACGGTTCGCAATATGGCTCAGTTTACGGCTGAGTCCAAGCAGTTCAGCTTCGCTGTTGTATCTGTCCCGCGAACAGCGGCTCCGGCTATTATCCAAGAGCTAGCTGAACGGCAAATTCCAGTGCTGGCAGAGACGCCTCCGGCTGCTGATTTGGAAGCACTAACCGACCTGTATCAATCGCTGCCTAAGGATGCAATGGTACAAGTAGCCGAACAGTATTTATTTCAGCCGATGCATGCGGCTCGGATTCAGATTGCCCGCTCCGGGAAGCTGGGTGAAGTATCGCAAGCACAGGTATCTGCTGCCCATGACTATCACGGGATTAGCTTAATTAGACAGCTTCTTGGCGTCGGCTTCGAGCATGCCAGCATCATTGGACAGACCTTTGAATCGAAGATCATGCAAGGGCCAAGCAGACAAGGTGATCCGCTTGAAGAACGAATGGTTCAATCTGTGCAGCGAATTGCAACGCTCCGATTTGGCGACAAGCTGGCTGTATATGATTTTACGGGGGATCAGTACTTCTCTTGGATACGGCGCAGCCGCATGCTCGTAAGAGGCAGCAAAGGTGAGCTAGTAGACTCAGAAGTCAGCTATTTAAAAGATTACGCCACGCCCATTCATACGGAGCTTCGCAGAGTCGATACCGGTCAGCACGGGAATTTGGAAGGTTATTATCATCGCGGGGTTATTGCGGATGGCGAATGGCTTTACCAGAATCCAGTTGCTCCCGCAAGGCTTAGTGATGACGAGATCGCAATAGCGACTTGTTTGCTGCGAATGGGGCTGCTCGCTTCCGGTAAAGGAGCTTCCTTCTATAGCCTGGCAGAAGCAGCACAGGATCACTACTTGGCGCTCCTTATGGGGGAAGCAATGGCTTCGGGACAAACGGTGCATACGGAGAAACAAGTTTGGATGCCAGAATAGTCATAATTACCAATTAGGACAATTAGCACTAAACAAAATTGGTACCAATTACATGCAGGTGTAAGTCTTCGGCTGTGCTAAAATTGTTTTATAAGTAGAAGACTCGTAGTCACTATTTTTGTGATAGAGTCTTTTTTTGTTTTGAATATTCGGAATTTTCTGGAAATTATTATTTTTTTCTTGGAAAAACATATTCGATTTATTAATTAATGGGTAATCAAGTTATAAAGGAGAAACAGATGCCATTTTTAACGAATAGAAAAAAGAATCCTGTCATTTTATTGCTGATGTTCGTGTTGCTGGCTCTTTCGGTTACAGGGTGCGCTTTGCTTACAAGCAGCGGCAATTCGGGCGAAGAGAATAAACCAATAGAGACGGAAAAGCCTGTCGTGCCTGTAAATGGTGAAAAGAGTAAAGTGATTCCATTTGTCTATACGACAAAAAAGGAATTGTCTCTTACTTTCAATGGTATGGGTGATGAGAATCTCATGACTAAGCTGCTCGATGAACTTGATCGCTACGATATTAAGGCGACCTTCTTTTTGCCGGGCATGAGGGTGGCTGAAGAGCCGGGAATCGCCAAGGAGATTTTGGCTAGAGGTCATGGCATTGAGAACAACACGCTTAGTCGGCTCGATCTAACTCATTTAAGCTATGAGCAAGTGTTTAAAGAGATCAATGTCAGCAATGAAGTGATCGAGAGGGAGCTAGGAGTAAAGCCTCAATATATGCGGACGAGATCCGGCGATTACAATGATACCGTTCAGCTGGCTGCAGCGCAGAGCGGGCTTTCGGCTGTTGTATCTTACAGTCTTAATTTGCATGAATGGCAGCAGGAATCGGAGCAAGAGAAAGCGGACTATATTCGAAAATATGTAACTCGGGGCGGCATTATTGCCTTGGATACGGAGCTGGATGGACAGGTTCTTGAATCGATACCGCTTATTGCGAAGGCAGCGGCCGAGGTTGGCTACAAGCTCGTTCCGCTTAAAGAGCTGGTAAGCAGTGGTCAAGAGAGAAAACCGCTTGAACAAATACCGGGATTTGATGCTGCTCGAAAAAATTCAAACGACAAACAATCGAGCTACAAGCTTATTTATAACTGGGAAAATAAAAAGAAGGTTGTGTCACTTACCTTTGATGATTGGGGTACCGACTACACGATTACAAAGCTGCTTGATATTTTGGAAAAGCATGACGTGAAGGCTACTTTCTTCTTGCGTGCCAACGGGGTAGAGAAAAATCCGAATTTAGCTAAGGCGATAGCGGAAGCTGGACATGATGTTGCTAATCACACATACAGTCATCCTGTCATTACCAAGTTAACGCCTGAGGAATTGCAAGAGGAAGTCGTCAAGGCTCATCAAGTAATAACCGAAGCGATTCAGCAGCAGCCTACCATGTTATTTAGACCCCCGACGGGTGAAATTGATGATGAACGGGCGAGAATTGTAGCTGCAACAGGCTACACCTCCATTGCGATGTATGACGTAACGGTGTTCGACTGGGACTCTGCCAATGACGCCGACCATATCGTGAAGGGTGTTCTGGATCAAACGGTTGATGGGAGTGTTATTCTTCTTCACATGCTGGATAACATTCATACGATTGAGGCGCTGCCAGATGTTATTGAGAAGCTGAAAAGCAAGGGCTATACATTCGTTCCCATGTCGCAAATGTCTCTAAAATAACTTTTTCTTACTAGATGGAGATGACATATGACGTTATACGAGGAAATCGTTACAAGGCAGAAGAAAATAGCGGTCATTGGATTAGGTTATGTCGGATTGCCGATCGCAGTAGCTTTTGCGAAAAAAGTGGACGTTGTCGGCTTCGATGTCAATAAAGATAAGATTGCACAATATTGCAGCGGGATTGATACAACCGGCGATATAGGCAGTGATGTGCTCAAAAATACCGAAGCGCAGTTTACTTCAGATCTGAATGAGCTTAAAGATGTTTTTTTCTTCATTGTGGCAGTGCCTACACCGATTCAAAGCGGTAATATACCGGATTTGAATTATGTGAAGAGTGCGTGTCAATTGGTGGGCAGGAAGCTCAAGCATGGCGCAATGGTTGTGTTTGAATCGACCGTCTATCCGGGGGTGACGGAAGAAATATGTATTCCGATTTTGGAGGCAGAGTCGGGTCTTGTTTGCGGCGTCGATTTTAAGGTAGGTTATTCGCCTGAACGAATCAATCCCGGTGACAAGGTTCATCGACTAGAGAACATTACGAAGATCGTGTCCGGTATGGACGAGGAAACGCTGGAAACTGTCGCGAGCGTGTATGAGCTGATTATTGATGCAGGCGTATTTCGGGCGGAGAGCATCAAGGTAGCTGAGGCTGCAAAAGTCATTGAAAACGCACAGCGAGATGTAAATATTGCTTTTATGAATGAGTTGTCCATGCTGTTTAACGGTATGGGGATAGATACAAAAGCCGTGCTGCAAGCAGCAGGCACCAAATGGAATTTTCTTAACTTTAGCCCTGGGCTGGTTGGTGGTCATTGCATCGGAATTGATCCTTATTATTTGACCTATAAGGCTGAGGATACCGGCTATCATTCCAAAATTATATTAGCGGGACGCCAAATTAACGATGGGATGGGCAAGTATGTCGCTCAGCAAATCATTAAGAGGCTTGTTAAGCAGAAGGTAAATATAAATACAGCCAAAATAGGCTTTCTTGGCTTTTCTTATAAAGAGGACAGCTCCGATATTCGCAATACGAAGGTGACAGACATTATCGAAGAGCTTCAAGAGTACGGGATAACAACACTTGTGGCAGATCCAAATGTGGACAAGCAGCAGGTTTATGGCGAGTATGGCATCGAGCTATGCGACATTGAGGAATTAAGCGGGTTGAATGTTGTTATTGTAGCGGTTGCCCACACTCAAATTACGAAGATGAATGTTGAGGATTTTGACAAGCTGTATGACGACAACAAAACGAAGTTTTTGGTTGATATAAAAGGCGTATTTGATAAGCGGTTATTCGAGCAAAACGGATACGACTATTGGAGCCTATAGTGCCGGATTGGAGACAGCAGCGTGTTTAGACGACAGAAAAAAAAGCCGATAGAAGTGCTGACTGTTCCAAGAGCGGACAGACGCACCCTTTGGAGCGTTCCCGATCCGGAGCATTTGCGGCAAAAGGTTGATCGAAGAGGTTATGCCGAAGGTCAAAGCAAGGACGGCCGTGATGATGCGGCAGCGATGCATAAGCTGCGTGAGCTAAGCCTGAGATATGAGGCAAGCTTTGACGTGCGGCTGCTTCGCAATGGCCGGAGGAAGCAGCAGGCAATAAAGGGAAAAGCGGTAGACATTTCTTCTACAGGCATTTTGATTGAACTGGACGCATCCGTAATTGGCGATTCGTTCATGGAGGGGGCAAAGTATAAGCTGAGCTTTGAGATTCCACCTGGGACGATGCCTGAGGGTTATGAGTCTGCCGTGAAAATAGAAGCTGTTATTAAAAGAACATTTACGCGAGATAGCGAAGAGGGAGCGAAGCAGCTTATCGCTTTCCAATTTGAGAGGCCATTATCCACGTATCTTCAGAAGAAGCGTTGGGGTTATTCTGTCTATGCGGCGAGCACCCTGCTGTTTGTAGCAGTTGGTATTATTATGCTTATGCGTGTGGAGAGCATCATTTATTTTAAATACAATTTCATCTTGTATTTATACAGTATTACGGCAGCGGCTTTCTTGCTCACTCGTTACTTCTTCGGCGCGCTGCACCGCGATGTGCCGGTTAATCCGCATTATACGCCAGGCGTATCGATTATAATTCCTTGCTTTAATGAAGAGGAATGGATTCATCGAACGATTTTGAGCTGCATGAATCAAGACTATCCGATCGACAAGCTGGAAGTGATTGTCGTAGATGATCGCTCTAAGGATCGTTCTGTGGAGCAAATTCAGAAGGTTATCGACCTTGTTCACAAAGAGGCGCAGAGGTACGAAACGAAGGATCGTCTGAAATTGCATGTATTGTCCGAAAATGGGGGCAAACGCGTAGCGCTTGTAAAGGGCGTGGAGATGGCAAAGCATCGTTTGGTCGTATTTGTGGACTCTGACAGCTTTCTAGAGCCTACGGCGATTAGAAATCTCGTACAGCCCTTTCAGGACCCGCGAATGGGCGGTGTCGCTGGACGCACGGATGTGGAAAATAAATATACGAACACAGTTACGAAGCTGCAGACGGTACGCTACTATATTGCATTCCGAATTATGAAGGCTGCTGAATCTTGGTTTGACAGCGTAACCTGCTTGTCTGGGCCACTCTCTTGCTACCGAAAGGATTTAATTTTGAAGCATAAGGATGCTTGGCTGACTCAGAAGTTTTTGGGGCAGCCAGCGACCTTTGGCGATGACCGCAGCATGACTAATTTTATTTTGAAAACACATCGTACCGGCTATCAGGATACAGCGATTTGCTCCACGATCGTCCCCTCAGAGATGAACGTGTTTTTAAAGCAGCAAATGCGCTGGAAACGTTCATGGCTGCGTGAATCGCTGCGAGCAGGGGGCTTTATTTGGCGGAAGGAGCCGTTTATGGCTTTGTTCTTCTACATTGGGCTTATTGTTCCCATTGCAGCGCCGATTGTGGTTTTGTACAACTTGGTTTATGTACCGATCATGTATCGGATCTTCCCAAGCACCTTCCTGATGGGACTGCTGCTGATGGCGCTGTTGATGAGCTTTGCCCATCTGTTGTTTCGTAAGAGCAAGCTGTGGGTTTTTGGATTCGTATTTTGTATTTTCTACGAGTTTGTGCTGCTGTGGCAAATGCCTGTTGCATGGGTTACCTTCTGGAAATCAACCTGGGGGACAAGAGAAACGCCGCAGGACATTGAAGCTAGAAATAAGAAAGCAGCGAGAAAGAACAAAAACAACAAGAATATGGACATGCCGCTTTAAAGCGGCCATGGTCTATTTCATAGATAAGGATGACCGCTATGAATAAGTGGTATACGAATGGAGTTTTCGATTATAAGCGGAAAAACAAAAGAAAGGTGATCAGAACGACCGTACAGATGATCATCTTGCTTGTTTTGGGCTTCATTCTTTTCCATGCTGTATTTGATATCAAGCAATATGCGGAGCCGGATAAGGCGCAGTGGACCAATCAAGACGGGTTTATTGCGCTATCTTATTTTGGCGTAGCAAGAAACGGTACATCGGAGCTGATTTCCAAAAAACGGCTGAATCAGCAGCTGAAGGCACTGCACGATCAAGGTTATGTAACCATTTCGCAGCAGGATGTCATGGACTATTACAAGCATGGAAAACCTTTGCCGCCTAAAGCGCTGTTTCTATCCTTCGAGGATGGACGAAACGATTCCAGTTTATTTGCTCAGCCTTTGCTGGAGAAATACAATTATAAAGCGACCATTTTGTCCTATGCGAATAAGGTTGGGAGCAATGAATCCAAATTCCTTCAGCCTAAGGACATGCTCAGTATGATGAAAAAGGGCTATTGGGAGCTTGGAAGCAACGGCTACCGGTTGTCTTATATTAATATTTTTGACAAGGAAGGCAAGCTCATTGGTGTGAAGGAAGAGAATGAGTTTAAAGATCGGGCTAACACGAGCTACTACACTCATTACCTGATGGACTTTATCCGGGATGAGAACCTAGTGCCTGCAGAGCATCGAGCCGAAATGGAAGCGCGCATCAATGCAGACTACAAGTCGATGAAAGAAATTTACAACAAGACGCTTGGCTTTGTTCCTAACGTGTATATGATTATGCACGCGAACATTTTGTACAATGGCATGAACCGGCTTGTTGAGAATGTGAACGACCAAAATATTAAAGCGATGTTCGGCATGCATTTTAACCGTGAAGGACTTTCCTTGAATAAAAGCAGTGACAGCCTTTATAATTTAACAAGGGTGCAGCCTGCTTCCTATTGGTATACGAATCATTTGCTTATGAAAATTAGTAAGGATACTGGTCAGAAAGTCAGCTTTATTGCAGGGGATGAGCGGAGATCGGCAAAGTGGAAGCTTATCAGCGGTGCGGCTGAGTTTACGGATAACCGGATTGCTTTAACCTCTGTTCCAGCAGGAAGCGGCATGCTTTTATTGAAAGATATTCATGCTGCCGACGTAAAACTTACTGCGGAGCTTGGCGGTCATGCAGTCGGCAGCCAATCGATTTATGTTCGATACGATCAGAATACGGATTCATTTGTTCGAGTGTCGATCGAGGATAATTCGGTTATTGTGGAGCAAAAGGCACCCGGAGGCAAGGTTGAACGGCTGCTAGCAAGCAAGCTTGGGGACAAGGCTGCTGAACGTGCGAAGCAGCTTGAAGTTAGCGTATCGGGCGATCAATTAACGGTGATTGTAGATGATGTGCAGCTCTCTTTGCAGCAAATTAGCAGCTCGATCGTCGGCGGAAATATTGCGCTTGCTTCCAAAGCAAGCCTTAACAACGAAAAAGATGATATTTACGACGCTGTTTTTGATAATATAAAAGTAACGACCGTCAATGAGGACGGTACAGAGCATGAGTCATTATACAAGAACGGTTATGTTGGGATTGAGGGGTTAATCAGTAGAGTGAAGAACGCGATTAATGCATCATTCGACTGGGCGATCGATACGTTTTAGCTTAATCAGAACCTAATAATTCGAGGAGTTTGAATCAATGCGGAAACGAAAAGGTCTTATTGCAGCATGTTTGCTTGTGGTGCTTGTAGGCGCAGCAATGTATTTTTCCAATCTTACAAATCGCGCAAAGAAAGCGGAGCAGTCGTCTATTGAAGACGTACTGCAGGCTGCAGCCAGCGTACTGCCTGAATTGTCAGCTTGGATTGTGGACTGGCAGTGGAAGCAGGGAATTGAGGACCTGAGTATTATTAAAGGTGAATTAACGAGCTTGCAGTTGTTTGCGGCCTATTTTGATTATAAGGATAGTCTTTATTTTACGGATAAGTTCCAGCAGGCGTTGCCTGAAATCATGAAGATTTATAAGAAGAACGAACAGATGCAGCTCTATCTGACGGTAGTAAACGACCAGTTTAAAGAAAATGGCGAGTCTGTTCAGAAGGATTCGAGTTTAATTACGCGGCTAGTAGAGACGGAAAAAAGTCGCAAAAAACATGTAGATGAATTGATTGCAGCCGTTGATCAATTTGGGTTGAACGGAATTGAGATCGATTATGAGCGAGTCGAGGAAGAAGACTGGGAACGGATGCTGCTTTTCTACTCGGAGCTTCATACTCGTTTGCAGAAAAGCGGGAAGTCGCTTCGAATCATTTTGGAACCAAGAGCTCCTATTGAACAATTAAAGCTTCCGGAAGGCCCGGAATATGTCATGATGGCTTATAACCTATATGGCTCACACAGCGAACCAGGACCAAAAGCGGATGAAGCTTTTATTGAACAATTGGCAACCAGAATGGAAGTACTGCCTGGCAGTCCGTATATGGCTTTCTCGGTTGGCGGGTTCGATTGGCATGAGGATGGCAAGGTTGAAGCTTTGACTGAGGAGCGAGCGGGGCTGCTGTTAAAGCAAACGGGCAGTAAAGCGCAGCGCGATCAAGCGAGCGGCAGCATGTTTTTTGAATATACTGATGCTGAGGCCAACAATATGAAGCATACCGTGTGGTACGCAGATGAAGTGACATTATCTCGTTGGATAAATACTGCAAAAGCGAACGGAATTAGCAAGGCGGCGATTTGGAGATTAGGCGAAATAGAGATGGAATCTCTGACAAATTTGAAGCTGTATATGCAATAAAATAGGGAATAACAAAGTGCTTCTGAAGCTTATGAGAATAGCTGCGGAAGCACTTTTCTTTAGTACTGAAATATTCCATTGACAATGATTATCAATAGCGAATATACTTCATTTTAGGACAAAAACAGATCCAATTTATTGGAGTGGGGAGCAATTTTAATGAAGTATAAATTAATGACTTTTTTATTGGCTTGTACGGTAGTATTTACAGGCTGCGGCTCAAATGATGCAGTTAAGAATGAGCCTAAACAAGCAGAGGGCAATTCCGCAAGCGGTGCTGTCGTCTCGGACGAGGTTTGGGCACCTATTCTGGAGAGCTATCGTCAGTTTACTATTGAGCAAGCCGATACTTTCATATTAGAAACAGAGAAGTTTGTAACAGCTGTGAAGAGCGGGGATGTTGAGGCGGCGAAAAAGCTGTATGCGCCGACACGCATGTACTTTGAACGTATTGAGCCAATAGCTGAAGCGATTGGCGACCTCGATCCAAATATTGATGCGCGTGAGAATGACGTGGAAGACAAGGACTGGCGCGGATTCCACCGCATTGAGCAGTCGCTGTGGGAGAAGAACTCAACCGAAGGTATGGGTGAATATGCAGACCGCTTGCTGGAGGATGTAAAGCTGCTTCGCGCTTTGATGGAAACCGTTGAAGTTGAGCCAAGTTTGCTTGTAACGGGAGCAGTAGAGCTGCTTAATGAGGTATCCGCTTCGAAGGTGACTGGCGAGGAAGAACGTTATTCACACACGGATCTGTACGACTTTGCAGCTAACGTGGAAGGTGCAGATAAGATCTATCAGCTGGTTAAGGCTGAACTGAACAAAAAGGATGCTGCGCTGGATGAGCAAATCGGCAAAGGATTTGCTGATCTTGAGCAAGCCTTGTCAGCTTACAAATCAGGTGATGGTTATGTGTCCTATCTAGATTTGAAAGAGGAAGATACAAAGAAGCTAAGCCAGCTTATTGATGCGCTTGCCGAGCCGCTTTCTCAAATGGGTACAATATTGGAGGCTTAACAACATGACGGAATCTTTTAATTCCAATCAAAATGAGGGCAAGCCCAACATAGATGCTAAAAAAATCAGCCGTAGAGACCTACTACGGCTGGCAGGTGTTGGCGGGGCTGGACTGCTGCTCGGAGCAGCTGGAGTCGGAAGCTTGTTCCAAACGCAGGAACGCAGCGCGGCTAAGCCTGCTTCGAAGGCAGTCAAAGTAGATAAAGACCAAATTGTTAGCTTTTATGGCAAGCATCAGGCCGGAATCACGACGCCGGCACAAGACTTTATTTTATTCGCTTCCTTTGATTTAACGGCGAGTACACTTGATGAGGTGCGCAAGTTATTTCAAGCATGGACGAGTGCAGCAGCATCCATGACAAACGGTGAGATGCTCGGCAAGACTAACGATAATTTAAATCTTCCTCCTTCAGATACGGGTGAAGCAGAAGGTTTGCTGCCATCTCGTACTACGATTACTTTCGGTGTGGGTTCGTCATTCTTTGATGCAAGATATGGATTAGCGGACAAAAGGCCAGCTGCTCTTGTTGATATGCCTGCTTTTGGCGGTGACGAGCTGCGAGACGAATGGTCAGGCGGTGATATTGGCGTTCAAGTGAATGCTAATGATATGCAAATTGCATTCCATGCGATCCGCAATCTAGCTCGTATAGCTAGAGGGAAAGCGGTGCTCCGCTGGACGCAGGAAGGTTTCCAGCGTACGAGCGGTGCTGATCCAGCGAATGCAACGCCTCGCAACCTGATGGGCTTTAGGGATGGAACAGGCAATCCAGACGTTAACGATGATGGGGAAATGAACAAGGTCGTGTGGGCAGCCGCAGCGGATGGTACGCCGTGGATGGATAAGGGCAGCTATATGGTCGTAAGGCGTATTCGCATGCGCATTGAGGTATGGGATCGTTCGACGCTCGGGGATCAGGAGTCAACCTTTGGCCGCCACCGAGACAGCGGTGCCCCGCTTGGCGGAGCGCATGAGTTCGACAAGCTTGATTTGGAGAAGAAGGACGAGAAGGGCAAACCGGTGCTTCCGATGAATTCGCATGTGCGTCTAGCTCATGGCGATGGCACGGTAAAAATATTGCGCCGCTCCTACTCGTATTCAAGTGGAATGGATCACAAAACCGGGCAGCTGGATGCAGGCTTGTTGTTTATTTGTTTTAACCGCGACTCACGGAAACAATTTATTCCGATGCAGACTAAGCTTGGGCAAAGCGACCTAATGAATGAGTATGTCGTTCATACGGGCAGTGCGATGTTTGCTTGTTTTCCAGGTGTTCGTGAAGGCGGATATATCGGAGAAACGTTATTTTAAATCATAATGTTGCTCGGTTAGGGTTGGGTAGAAAATAGCTCTTGATGATGAAAGGGGCGGACGTCTATGTTCGCACAAAATGGCGGAATGAAACAGTGGGGTATTCGTTTCATTTCTTTTTTTGTACTGATGATATTGATGTTAGGGAGCAGCGGATTATATACGTTTGCTGAAGGTGCGCAATCCACCGAGCTTGATCGTTTGCTTCCGCTCGTTGGCGGTGCTCTTGTTGAAGCAGGTCAAGGAAAGTGGAAGGAAGCGGCAGCTCATATTGATGATGCTTCGGCTAAGTGGAAGCAGCTTGAGCCTGCGGCAACGAAGGAAGCGGCAGCGGTGGATTCTGCGCTTGCGGGAGCTATAAAAGCTTTAGCAGCGCCGGAAAGCGATGCTGATGCTGCCAAAGCTACGTTATCCCTACTAGCGAAGGCACTTAATAAATACGTGAAGAGCGTTCAAGACGCACCGGCGACTCAGCTAACTGGTCAAGATGCGGCTGTCAGCATACTTCCTTTGGCAGAGAAGCTGCTTGCAAGCATTCAAGCAGGCGACTTGGACAAGGCATATGCTGGATATCGTGAAATGAATAATAGTTGGCTTAAGGTTGAGCCTGCTATTCGAGCGGATCATTTCAACGTTTACAGCGGCTTGGAAACGAAGATGAGCATGCTTCGCATTGCTGTTCAAGCTGATCCTCCGAGAACCGAACAAGCGAAAACAGAAGCGTTGGCACTCATTCAGCTTATTAAAGATTATCGCGATGGGAAAATATCGACTGTGGCTAAGGAGTCGGGATTAACGGTAGCCGATGCTGTGGACATCCTAAATCAAGCGTTAAATGATGTCCAGCAAGGGCATTATCCAGAAGCGGCTGGACAGATGGAAGCTTTTATCGTGCAGTGGCCTGCGATTGAGGGTGTGGTTGCCCTGCGATCGGCTGCTATCTATAGCAGTATGGAGATTGGAATGGCTGAGGCGGGCGGCTATTTGCTCTCCGATCCTCCAGCGGCAGATAAGGCGGAGCAGCTTATAGCTGAGATGCTGGGGCAGCTAGAGCCAATGATGCAGGATACCCGTTACACCGCTTGGGATGCGGGGATGATTTTGCTGCGCGAGGGTCTTGAAGCTATTCTTGTATTATCTGCTTTACTTGCGTACTTGCAGCGTACCGGCAATCAAGATAAGCGCAAATGGGTATGGTCTGGCGTATGGGTTGGACTTCTGCTTAGCGGTATTATGGCTGTTGTGCTTACGTATGCCATTGCTCAGGTTGCAGCTGGAAGTGCGCGTGAGTCGATTGAAGGTATTGCTGGTTTACTATCCGTTATTCTAATGATCACAGTTGGCAATTGGCTGCACAATAAGTCTAATATGAACAATTGGAATCAATACATCGACAAGCAAATGGGCAGTGCGCTCGCAAGAGGAAGCCTGTGGTCACTATTTGCAGTTTCGGGTCTAGCGATCTTCCGCGAAGGTGCGGAGACGACGATTTTTTATGTCGGGATGGCGCCGTCTATCGATCCGCTGCAGTTGGCTCTCGGATTTGGCGTTACTTTCATCTTGCTGATTGCACTTGGCTTTGCGATTATTAAATTTAGCGCGAAGCTTCCCATACGGCCATTTTTCCTTGTTGCATCCGCATTAATCTATTATCTCGTTGTTCGCTTCCTTGGCG
>NZ_JBFTSN010000122.1:0-15552 GCF_056400045.1 Paenibacillus sp. 01L418 | reverse complement strand
GCCTGGAATGATCCATACCCAGCAATGGTCTATACGACCGATCAGGATATGAAGTCGCTGCCGCTGGCAATCCAGACGTTAAGCGGTGGATACGGCGTCGTTGCGCGTGTCGGCACGCTTGCCGCGGCAAGTTTATTGATGATTGTGCCGACGATAATCGTCTTTATCGTAACGCAGCGCTTAGTGCTGCAAACGATGGCGCATTCAGGTCTGAAAGAGTAGGAGGACAACCGGGATGAAGCAGGTTACGATATTCCGATTCGTTGTCAGTATAGCTATCGCTTTACTGATGCTAGTTACAGCTCTACCTGTTCAAACGTTCGCGGCCTCTCCTTATGAAGGGTATACGAGAAATAAGCTGGGCCAAGATGTTCACTCGATCAACGGGTACATGTATGAGAGCTCAATTGACGGTTATAACCTATCATCTGGACCATTTAGCTCACCAGAAGATATTTTCCTTGCTGACGATGGAACGATCTATATCGTGGATACAGGAAATAGCCGGGTCGTCCATTTGGATGGGAAGCATGAGGTGCTGAACATTATCGGCGACGAAGAAGGCGACGGCAAGCTGAACGAGCCAAAAGGCGTTTACGTGAAGCAGGATGGAACCATCTATGTAGCGGATACCAAAAACCAACGAATCGCTATTTTTGATAAAAACGGGAAATTCCAGAAGCAGTTCGGCAAGCCTGAAAGTCCGCTGCTCGGAGCAACTTTCTCTTATTCTCCATCAAAGCTGCTCGTGGATAAGCGGAATTACATGTTTGTCGTGAGTGACGGAAACACACAGGGCCTCATTCAAATTGATCCGAACGGGCAATTTAAAGGGTTTTATGGTGCGAATCATGTAGGCTTCAGCTGGAGCAGATTGTTCGTTAAGCTCGTTGCAACGGAGGAGCAGAAGGCAAAATTGTCGGTCGTTAAGCCGCTCGAGTTCTCCAATGCGGTGCAGGATGAGGAAGGTTTCGTCTACACGTCCACACTTGGAACAGAAATGAACCAATTGAAGCGGTTATCGCCTGTTGGTGTGGATACGCTCAATATTGTTCCTAAAAGGTACGGTGGACGTTTTGATGCTGGACCTTTCGAAGTACCGTCGTTTCTTGATCTAGCTGTAGATAAGGACGGTGTTATCACTGCACTTGACCTTCAGTCCAGCAAAGTTTATCAGTACGATAAGCTTGGGAATTTCTTGTTCGTGTTTGGAGGGCTCGGCGATCAGAACGGCTTGTTTATAACGCCATCAAGCCTTGATCAGTCAGCAGACGGCACGGTGTATGTGGTCGATAAAGGACGCAATCGCATCGATTTGTTCCGTACGACGCCATTTGCAGATCTGGTGCATGACGCATCGCGGTTATTCGTTGATGGACGATACAAAGAGTCGGAGGGAATGTGGAACGAGGTTTTGCATTTGAATGCAAACTTTGATCTAGCCTATCTCGCAATCGGCAAGTCTCTCTATAAAGCGGAAAACTATAAGGGAGCTATGGAGTATTTTGAGCTGGCAAGATCGCGTTACGATTACTCGGTCGCTTTCAAGGAATATCGAAAGGAATATATTAGAGAGCATTTTGCATGGATATGTTTAGCCATTATCGTGCTTATCGTGCTTTTGCGCTACATCATACCTTTTGTTTGGCGCAGAGCTTCTGCGATGCTGATAGACCGCAAGTCGGCTAAAGTGGTTYAGGTGAAGGGAGGAGTGCCTTATGATCGCAACGTTTAAAATGATGCGGCAGGTGCTCGTGCACCCGATCGATTTTTACCACGATATTCAGGAGCCGGGCCGCATTAAATGGGGGCAAGCGTTGTTCATCGTCGCGCTGGCTTATATCGCGAGAATGGTTGCCATTCTAATTACGGGGTATGCGTTCGAGACGAGAGAAACGTATGAGATCTCGTTTGTACATGAGCTGATATGGATCGTTGTGCCATGGGTAACGTGGACGATATCGAACTGGGGCGTCAGTGCGATTCTTGAAGGAGAAGGGAAATTTAAGGAAGTGTTTGTCGGCAGTGCATTTGCGCTGGTTCCTTATGCGATCTTTATTATCCCAATCACGCTGCTAACGAATATTTTGGCGCTGGATGAAAGCTCTATTTATTCGTTTTTAATCAATCTTACTCTTTACTGGGTAGGATGGCTGCTCTTGCTAAAGGTAAGAATCGTTCATGATTTTGAGCTTGGCAAAATGATCTGGATTACGGTGCTGAGCATCGTCGGCATATTAATTATTTGGTTTATTGGTATTCTGATGTTTGGCTTAATCAATCAACTCCTTAACTTTATAATCGACATGTTCAAAGAAATAAACTTCCGAAGGTAGGTGGACGAGATGAGGAAACAACGAAAATGGCTTATTATCGTGGCATTGCTGCTCGTTGTCAGCATATTCCCTCACTTCGGGAGCGTGGAAGGCGAAACCCGTGTTCAAGCGGAGGAAGACGCGGGCAAGAGTGCAACTGCGACTGCGACGGAGACGACTACGGATGAAGATGCCGCATCGGCTTCGGATTCAACAGCAGCTTCGGAGGCTCCAGCAGAAGAGTCTGCTGCAGAGACCGCGGAGCCAGCTGACCAAGGCGAAGTGAAGCTGTATCCTGTATCTGCTACAAAGCAAATTGCGGAGAACGGCAGCTACAAGATGTACATCGACGATAAAACAGGCAATGTTCGCCTCGTTGACAAGCGAACCAAGAAAGAATGGCTGGGGACGCCGCAGCTACCTAGAACGACGATGCCTAATAATAAGAAGTTTATGGATGCCGCCGTTCATGTGAAGTATACAGAGGGCTCGGATACTGTACAAACGTACTTAGCAAAGGAAAAGGAAAACAAGCTGAAGATCGAGACGATTGATGGCGGGGCGAAAGTAACCTTCCAATTCGTGAAGGAAAAGCTGGAGTTTGCGATTGAATATCGCTTGAATGAGAAAGGCTTCGAACTTTCGATTCCGGAAGCATCCATTAAGGAAGCGGGCAAAGCAAAGTTTGTAAGTATTGAGCCGCTGCCATTCTGGAACGCTGCTGCGGATACGGAGGAAGGAGCGATTTTCCTGCCGGACGGCTCCGGCGCGCTTATGAAATACAGCGCGAAGCATCCGCAGTATTTTGCGGGTTACTCCGAAATGATCTATGGCGCTGACCCGGCTTACGTTACGCAATCACATACGGATATTGATCAAATGTGGCGGCAAAAGCTTGCTCCAAAAGAAATGGTTGCGCTGCCGGTATTCGGCAATTACCGCGACGATGTAGGTTCGCTCGGTATCGTAACGAAAGGTCAATACGATGCGAAGATTAATGGAACGCCGTCAGGCATCCGCGCGATCTCCTATTACCGGACGTCGGCGGAATTTGTATACCGCTGGAGCGATGTGATTTTCATCGGGACATCGGGTGAAATCCCATTTTTCCAAGGCAACTGGATCAAAGGCGATCGGCAGCTGCGTTACGTACTGCTTCAAGACAAGGAAGCTGATTATGTAGGAATGGCACAGGCATATGGTAAATTTCTGAAAGAAGAGCAAGGAGTTAAGCCTTTGGAGCAAACGGCAGTTCCCTTTAAGGTGAAGCTGCTTGGCGGTACTTTGCGTGATGAGGTGCTTGGCAATACGTTCATTTCGATGACGACATTCGATCAAGCGCGTGAAATTATTGATGCTTTTCAGAAAAAAGGAATCGCGAATTTAGAGCTTACGTTTTCCGGATGGTCTGATGATGGTTTATATGGCGATCAGCCGGATCACTTTCCAGTGGAGAAGAAGCTGGGCGGAGCAAAGGATTTGAAGGATCTTGCCGCCTATGCCGCTAATAAAGGGGTTTCGCTTTATTTGGAAGCAAACTATGCCCGAGCAATCGCCGATAGCGACGGCATGAAGAAGTCAAAAGATGCCATTCGCGGCATGGATCGTGAAGTAGCGCCAAGTACGGACTATTATATTGGCAGCAGATGGAATGACGACAGTAGACTTTATTATTGGATGAAGCCAGAGCGTGTCATCAGCAAACATCTGAACAAAGAGCTGAAGGATTATTCTAAGCTTGGCATCTCTGGTGTCCATCTTAGCTTTTGGGGAAATACATTGTACTCCGATATCGATCCGAAGTCGCTGACAACGCGCGGCGAGACAGCATCAACTTGGGTGAAAGCTGCGGATGCTATTCGGGAGACTACCGGCGGAGCGTCAGTCGATTATGGATTTGCTTATATGCTTGGGCATATTGATGGCATTAGCGGAGCACCGCTTGATTCCAGCCATTTTATTTACAACGACGAGACGGTTCCTTTCTATCAGATTGCGGTACGCGGGCTGGTGCCTTATACGGCTAATCCAATCAATTTGCGAAATGATGCCCAGAACGAGCTGCTTCGGATGGTAGAGTATGGTGCGCTGCCTAGTCTAGAGCTGACTTATGAGCCTACAACGAAGCTTCAAAGAACGCTTGAGGATCGGTTATGGAGCTCCGAATATAGGACATGGATTGATGATGCCGTTTCGCAATATAACGAGCTTGAGTCTATTTACAAAGCGATTGCTAATCAGACGATTGCTGATCATGAGAAGCTGAGCAATAACGTATACCAAACAACGTATGCGAATGGAACAAAGGTTATTGTCAATTACGGCAGTGCTTCAGCGACGGTTGACGGCTTATCTATTCCTGCGGCAGGATATCTCATGCAGAACGGAGGGAAATGAGCATGGGCAAAAAAATTGGACTCTCGATGAGAGGCCGCCACATCTTTGAGGGATACTCGTTCATTTCCATATGGGTTATCGGTTTCTTACTGTTCATGGTCATTCCGCTTGGCAAATCACTTTATTATTCGCTTAACAATTTAGAGGTTACGAAGGCAGGGCTAAAGGCATCTTACACGGGCTTGACCCATTACCGGGCTGCCTTTACGACTGACATCGATTTTGTGCCGCTGCTGCAAGCTACGCTGACAACGATGCTGACGCAGGTACCGCTTATTCTGATTTTTGCGATGTTCAGCGCATTGCTGCTTAATCGTCCGTTTCGCGGTCGTACATTGTTCCGCGGCATATTCTTTCTGCCGGTTATTATCGCTTCCGGCGCCATCTTGAGGGAGCTGCTGGAGCAGGGTGCTGCCCAGCTCCCGATCTTCTATCAATACGATCTTTACAGCAAGCTAAACGCTTTTATACCGGACAGCATCTTGGACCCGCTGCTTCAATATGCAGATTCTTTAACCCTCGTCATGTGGGATTCGGGCGTGCAAATATTGATTTTCATCGCGGGTTTGCAGACAATCTCGCCAGCGTTATATGAAGCAGCCAAATGTGATGGCGCAACAAAATGGGAAAGCTTCTGGAAGATTACGTTTCCGATGATTATGCCGATGCTGTTCGTCAACACGCTTTACAGCGTCGTCAACTCGTTTACCAAAACAGATAACCAAATTATGAATCACATTATGAACAATGTGTTCAAAACGAATAATTACGCTTATGGCTCGGCAATGGGCTGGATTTACTTTATTGTGATTTCGGTTGTGCTAGCGGTCGTATTCTTCATCTTCCGCAAAAGCTTGTCAGCAACCGAAGGTAGGGGGTAGAGGGCATGAATTCACCTAGCATGACCGAAAAATATGCCGACCTTCAAGGCAAAGCGGAAGAGGTCTGGAAGATTACTTGGATTAAGCGCGGACGCGGCGTAATCGGAACGATTTTCTATTATGTCGTTATTCTCAGCTTGGCGTTTGTTTTCGTTTATCCGCTGCTTTATATGGTATCAAAATCGCTGATGCGGCCGGAGGATGTAGCGGATGCTACGATTCAGTGGATTCCGAAGCAGTTTAATCTAACGAATTATTCGATCGCGATGGAGGAAATCAACTTCTGGCCGGGACTGCTGAACAGCTCCATCATTTCATTTGGCAGCGCGATGCTTCAAGTCGTAAGCTGTTCAATTGTAGGATACGGCTTCGCACGTTACCGTTTTCCCGGTCAAGCGTTGTTTCTGGCGATGGTTGTATTTACATTTCTTGTGCCGCCGCAGACGATCGTTGTACCGTTGTTTACCTTTTTCCTTGACTTGGGCTGGGTAAATACGCATCTGCCGTTCGTTGTGCCGGCGCTGCTTGGACACGGACTGAAAGGCTCTTTGTTCGTCCTTATCTTTATTCAATTTTACCGAACGCTGCCGAATGTGCTGGAGGAAGCGGCAAGAATCGATGGCGCGGGTGCGTTCCGGACGTACTGGATGATTATGTTTCCGCTCGCGAAACCTGCCATGCTGGTTGTCTTCTTGTTCTCGGTCGTGTGGCACTGGAATGACCTGTTTGAGCCGAATATGTATTTACTCGTTCCAGAGTATTTCAATCTGGCGCAAAATATGGCTTTCTTCAACGGCAATGCGAATCTGGATCTTCAGCAGGCATCCAGCTCGGTATCCTCAGGTACGCTCGGCATGGCGCCGACGCTGCAAAACCAAGTTATGGCTGGGGTTATGCTAACGATCCTGCCGGTGCTTATTTTGTATATGTTCACGCAGCGTTATTTCGTCGAGAGCGTCGAGCGTTCCGGTATCGCAGGTGAATAGTAGGAGAGATGCAGCTTGATTGACATACGTCTGAAGAAGCTGGCTGCCATATTGCTGCTGGTATTGGTGGCAGCTGTTATCTGGATTGTCTTCAGCCAGCGGCAGGAGCCTAATATAAAGGAAACAGCCCAGCGAGATGAGCGGCAGGCTTATCAAAATTGTTTGCTGCTGCGCTACACTTTCGATCATACGGAGAAGTCGGAACTGAGCGCTTCACCGAATGAATTGCTGGACGCATCAGGTCATGATAATACTGGGACGCTGAGCGGCGGCGTGCTGCAGAAAGAGGGCAAGTTCGGAAGCAGCTTGCAGCTGGATGGATCAAGCGCCTTTGCGGAGATGCCTACGGCAATTTTGAATGGTTTGGATGAGCTGACGATATCTGCATGGGTAAACATTAACGATCTGCGAACTTGGCAGCGTATATTCGATTTCGGAAACGGAGTGGATCGTTATTTGTTTCTCACCCCGATGTCAGAAACAGGCAAGATGAAGCTCGCGATCAAGAATGGCGGCGGCGAGCAAATGATCAGCACCGAAACGGATTTTCCGGCGGACAGCTGGACGCATATTGCCTTCACTTGGTCTGGCAGCACGGGCATTCTTTATTTGAATGGGCATGAAATCGCCCGCAATGATGATCTATCAATCAAGCCGAGTGATATGGCGGGTACGACAGGCAATTATATCGGAAAATCGCAATTTGACGTCGACCCGTATTTATCCGGCAAAGTAGATGAGGTGCGGATTTATAGCGAAGCTCTATCCGCTGATGAAATTGCTGATCAACTGACTGAAGGGATGAACGATCAGGATACCGTTGCTATTGCGGTTGAATGGTTATCCCTTCCAAGCAGCAGCCGTGTTATGGAATCTTTAGAGCTGCCGCGCAGTGGACCGGGTGGCACAAGCATCGTCTGGTCCTCTGATCATGAAGAAACAGTTGCGCCAGATGGCACAGTTACTAGACCGGCAAGCGGACATGGAGATGTTGAAGCAACGTTAACGGCAATGGTCAACAAAGGAAAAGCAGCGGGGGAGAAAAAAATACCGCTTCGCATATGGGAGGAAGGGGCAGCGGATTACGCGATTTCCATTCAAGCGGATCAGACGGGCGCTCCTGTAAGTGATACCTTATATGGGATTTTCTTTGAGGATATCAATTTTGCTGGTGATGGCGGCGTGTATGCAGAATTGATTGAAAATCGTTCCTTCGAGTTCGGCGATTCATTATGGAACTGGGCGGTAAGAAAAGCAGGATCTGGAGACGGAGCAGTAGAGGTTGCGGATAAAGCGCCGCTGAACGCAAACAATCCCCATTATTTATCGATGCAGGTGAGGGCTCCAGCCCAAGAGGATGAGTTTGCAATCATAAATAGCGGATTTGGCGGAATCGCTTTGCAGCAAGGTGAGAAATATGATTTCTCGATGTATGTAAGAAGCAGCAACCATGCAGCGCTTAAGCTTACTGCTTATCTAGAAGACGATAGCGGCAAAAGGCTTGGCGAAACGACAATCACAGCCGAGAAAATAGGAACGAATTGGACGAAGCTGAAGGGGACAATAACAGCTTCTGAAACAGCTCTAAACGCTAAATTAGTGCTGGGTGCGAACGGTAACGGTCAGATCGACGTTGATATGATCTCGTTATTCCCGCAATCCACATGGAAGAATAGGCCAGGCGGCTTGCGTGCAGACCTTGTCCGCATGCTGGCTGATTTGAAACCGTCATTCGTAAGATTCCCCGGAGGCAGCATCGTAGGCGGAGATGGAATCGGCAATCGCTACAATTGGAAGGATTCGATTGGAGACCCTTCCGAACGAAAGCAAAATACGAATATGTGGGGCGGCGGCGCCTTATCGACACCTTATTATCAAAGCTACGGGCTTGGCTTCCATGAGTATTTCCAGCTAAGCGAGGATCTTGGAGCAGAACCGCTGCCTGTCGTAAATGCAGGAATGGGCGATCAATTCCGTCAGTCAGACGTAGCGCAAATAGAGGAGCTTGCTTCTTATATCCAAGATGCGCTTGATCTGATCGAATATGCAAATGGTTCTGCAACGAGCAAATGGGGAGCGAAGCGGGCGAAGAATGGACACCCTGAGCCGTTTGGGCTTCATTACCTTGCGATTGGCAACGAGCATTGGGGTACGGACTATTTTATAAGATACGAAATGTTTGCAGCTGCAATTAAAGAGAAGTATCCAACTATTAAACTTATTGCGTCTGCGGGTCCTTCGCCTTCTGGTCCTATATTTGATGATGCTTGGCGGTGGCAGAAGGATAAGCCAACAGATATCGTCGATGAGCATTATTATATGAATCCTGATTGGTTTATAGCGAATTCGAATCGTTATGATACGTATGATCGGAACGGGCCGAAAGTGTTCGTAGGCGAATATGCAGCACATAACGGCAAACGCAGCAACAGCTTCGGTTCAGCGCTGGCTGAAGCGGCGTTCATGGTCGGGTTGGAGCGGAATTCTGATGTTGTAGCTATGGCTTCCTATGCACCATTGTTCGGTAAGGAAGGGTATACACAGTGGTCGCCGGATTTAATCTGGTTCAATAATGCTGAAGTATATGGGACTCCGAACTATTATGTGCAGCAAATGTTCAGCAATCATCTTGCGAGCTCGGTACTGCCAGCTTCAATTCGCATGCGCAGCGGCGAATCGTACGAGGCGGGACGCGGCGGTAAACAAGGAGAGGAGCCGTTCTATTTCATAGCGGGCAGAGATGAGAAGACAGATGAGATCATTCTGAAAATCGTAAATGCCAATGACTATGTAGTGAATGCGTCTATTGAAATAAAGGGGAAAACGATAGCCCCGCAAGGAACGAAGCTGTCGCTCCAAGCGGATATGGGTGTGGAGAATTCGTTTGCGGAGCCTGAAGCCGTGCTGCCTAAGGAGCAGGCTGTTGATGGGTTGTCTAACATATTTACGCTGGAGCTTGCGAAACAATCCATTACGATCTTTAGGCTGAAAAATTTACCGTAAAAAGGGATGGAGAGCTAGCAGCTCGCGCCGCTAGCTCTTATTCGTTCCTTTCATAATAAAGCTTAAAGACGATGTCTTGATTGTAATTGCCAAACCCAGAGCCGAATAACGTAACGCCGCCGACATTTTCGGCGTCCTTCTCGACTGCTATGCGGAATTTCCATTGCTTGCTTAATATGTTGACATCATCAAGGGTAACATCGGATATTTGCTGACCGTCGATGAAGGTTCCGGCTTGCGTAATCTTCAGCACCTTCAACAGGCCGTATTGATTAATTTCATCCCACCACCAATCGGGGGTATACTTTCCTCGTTTACCGCCGAAGTCGCCAGGACTCGTCCAAAGGCCGATTTTGGTGTCATTTAAGTAAAAGGAAATATCCGAAGGCCAATTGTCATTGGCAAAAGGAGCCTCGGAGGAAATTTCAAAAGATATTTCGAGCTCAGTAGGCTTCTCGCTTTTCAATAAGAAGTTGGCTGTTTTGTATTCAATAAAGCCGCTGCTAAACCAAAGGATTCTGGCATTGATACGATCAGGATCGAGAAAAAAACGCGGCTCATCGAACATGCCAATGACTTTAGCAGTCGTAGCGAGGCCGCAGGTAGGCTCCACTTCAAAGTCGGTGTAGTGACCGATGGAAATGATGGATTCATGATAAGTGCGAAGCGCTGGGCGCCGTGTTGACGGGAAATCTATCTCAATGCTATCCGTGATAAGTTTGCACATTTTTTTGGTTCCGCCGCTGCTGGAAACCATCTCGGAGCTGATTAAACCGGCTTTTTCGAGCTTCTTCACATGCATCGTCATAATGGGGCTGCTCAGCTCGAGCGCTTGTGCGAGATCCTTGATGTTCATCTCCTGCAGAGCAAGCAATTGTATGATTTTAAGCCTTACATCGCTGGCTAATGCTTCATAGATGGGTAAATGAGTATCTGAAATATCAATTTTCATACGTTCACTCCGCTCAATTTTTTAACATTGGATTTGCCTTACAGCTTGTGATTGAAAATATGAAGTCGAATTCGTTAATGAAAATGTTATTCTGATATATCTTATCTATTTTATATGCAAAGAGAAACCTTGACAATTTATATTTAGACCACTGCAACCCTTCGTATTTATAGTAATGAATCGATGAAGTTATTTTATAAAAATAGAAATATTAGCTGGAGGACTGAGAGAAACATGAGCACACAAGCATCTGAACAGTCGCAGAAGCAGCTGCGAAATCCGTTAATAGAGCAACGAGCAGATCCGTGGGTAGTGAAGCATACAGACGGGTATTATTATTTCACAGGTTCTGTGCCTGAGTATGATCGGATTGAGCTGCGAAGAGCACAAACGCTGGAAGGACTTACCGATGCTGAGCAGATTGTGGTATGGGAAAAACACGATTCGGGACCAATGAGCCACAATATTTGGGCACCTGAGCTGCATTTTATCGCTGGAAAATGGTATGTATATTTCGCTGCCGCAAGGGCAGATGCGCCATTCAGGCATCGCATGTATGTTATTGAAAATGATTCAGCTAACCCGCTTGAGGGCGAGTGGACGGAGAGGGGCCAGATCATTACGGATTGGGATTCTTTCTCGCTTGATGCGACAAGCTTCCTGCATAATGACGAGCAATATTTAGTATGGGCGCAGCAAGACCCAGCCATTCAAGGCAATACAAATTTGTATATCGCTTCGATGAGCAATCCTTGGACGCTGAAGAGCAAGCAGGTATTGATTACGAAGCCGGAGCTCGACTGGGAAGTCATTGGTTTCATGGTAAATGAGGGAGCGGCTGTTCTGAAGCGGGGCGGGAAAATATTTATGACCTACTCCGGCAGCGCCACCAATCATAACTATGCGATGGGTTTATTGACTGCTGAGGAGAACAGTGATCTGCTTGATCCGCTCTCATGGGTGAAGACGCAGACGCCAGTGTTTACAAGCTGCCCGGAAAATAGTCAGTATGGGCCAGGGCACAATAGCTTCACCGTGTCTGAGGATGGGGAACAGGATATTTTGATCTATCATGCTCGCAGCTACAAGGATATTGAAGGCGATCCGTTATTTGATCCTAATCGTCACGCCCGCGCCAAGATATTTAYGTGGAACGCTGATGGAACCCCTGATTTCGGGAAGCCGCCGGCTGATAATTTGTAGTGAATAGGCAAGAGCCGCCTGTAAAAGGGCGGCTTTTGTTTATTAATTGATAATAAAAAAGCTGCAAGGATGGCAGAGTGCCATCCTTGCAGCTTTTATAAAATTATACAGCTTGCAAACCAGCTTGGTTAAGCATGTTCCATGGCTTGTTGTAATGCGGTTGGAAGAAGAAATCGACGTAGCTTAATTCCTCCATCGTCATTCCGTTTTGGATGCAAACCGACAACGTATTAATCGACTGGGTAAGATCAACCTTCGATAACACCTGTGCGCCAACGATTCTGCCGCTATCCGCTTCATATACGACCTTTAAAGTCACTTGCTCAAAGGTAGGCATGAACTCAAGTCGGTAGCTATCAATGATTGTGACATTTTTCACATTCATTCCCGCAGCAAGTGCGCCTGTTTCCGTTAAACCAGTCGATGCAATGTTATAATCGTAAATTTTTATACCCGACGTGCCTTGTGTTCCAAGATATCTGACCGTTGGTTTCATCAGGTTTTTGGCAACGAGCGTTCCCATGCGGACAGCGTTTGTGGCTAAAGGAATATAGGCGTTTTGCCCTGTTGGATTATAGTGGATGGCGCAGCTGTCGCCAGCAGCAAATACATCAGCTTTGCTCGTTCTCATATAATCATCCACAATAATCGCGCCGTTAGGAAGCATGTCAACTTGGCCTTTCAGCAGCTCAGTGTTAGGACGGAAACCGATGCAAAGCACGACGAGATCTGCTTCATATTCTCCAGCTGTCGTGATGACCGTCGTTACATGACCCTCGCTGCCCTTGAACGAAGTTACCGTCTGGCCAGTTGCGATAGTTATCCCTTTATCAATCAATGCCTGCTCTGTAACGTCTGTAAATTCACGATCTAAGTATTTATATAAAATGCGTTCCATATTGTCGATTAAGGTTACCTGTTTGCCTAGCTGTTCAAATGCTTCTACGAGTTCAATACCGATGTAGCCAGCTCCGATAACTGCAATGCGGTTCGCTGTTTTTGCTTTCTCGATAATTTCTTTCGAATGGTTGTAGTTTTTGCAAAGAACGATATTTTCAAGCGCGATGCCGTCCATCTGTGGAATAATCGGCCACGAGCCTGTTGTAACGACGAGCTTATCGTAGCTTTCAGTAAATTCGTCGCCAGTTACAAGATTGCGGACCTGAATTTGTTTGGCATCCGTATCTACTGCAAGCACATCATGTCGCATATGCGTCTTCACGCCAAGCTCAGCGAGCTGCTCGGGCGAAGCATAAAATAGCTGCTCAGCATTTTTAACTACACCGCCAACATGCAGTGCGATGCCGCACGATAGAAACGAGATATTGTCATTCCGTTCATAAACGGTAATGTTGGCCTCCGGGTAAAGTGCAGCCATTTGTTTAATTGCAGCAGTTCCTGCATGTGTACAGCCAATCACAGCAATGTTCATCGTCATAAAAAACGCCTCCTATGGGATGTGTAGAGGGTAGTCTGCTATGGCAGCCGCCCCTACAACGTGAATTAATTCACAATATACTATACAGTGTGAAAAGATTCACAACCTTTGATTGCTTTTATCATATTCGCTTTTGAGAAAATTGACAAGGGGTGTTCAAGCTGTTTTTACAGTATTGATTAAATTTTCAGATTATTTGACACGTTTTGTCCACAACTTCCACAGTAACCATTTATCCATACGATTGGATGATAATAAACTAGAGCAGGGGTTGTGAATCATCAGAGTAGCAAATCTGTTTTTATTCGTTTATGGCAATTGGGCTATCAAATGTTCAGGATGGAGCAGCTTTGTGTAGGGGCTTGTTATGTAGGTATTAAACCAAAAGGCATGGAAAACTTTAAAGCCAGCGTTGAATGCGCCATCCAGCTCATTAGAACCGCCATCGCCTACAAATACTGCATTTTCGGGTAATACGCCTAACCTATCACAGGCTAATTGATATATACGTATGTCTGGTTTGGCTAAGCCAACTTCATACGAGAAAATGACATCATCAAAGTAGGGAGCAAGCTGGCTAGCTTTCCACTGGCGAATTTCTTCTTCTGTACAATTGCTAATAAGCCCTATTTTTATGTGCTTGCTTTGCAGCTCTTTCAGCATGGCAAGAACAGCTGGCTGAATCGTTAAAAATGGAGCCTGTTTTTCATCGATTCTTGTTCGATACAAGTGCTCCACTATTTGTTCGTTGTAAGGTAAATTCTGCTTCTCCAAAATGTCTCTCATCACTTCAATGAAGTTAACATATTGTCCGGTCATTCTTGCTTCTTGCCGTTTGCGCCATTCTTTCTTGAAATCGCCATGATTCATGCCGAGAAGTGCAGCATCGTCCGTGGATCTATTGATGGTGCGCTTGCCATCCGTAAATTCAGTTATCAACGTTTCAAATAAATCGAAAAAGACAGCTTTAGTGTTCAGAGGGATCAGCTCCATTTTTCAGATTTTCTAAAAAATCCTGCCGTTGTTCCGTTGACTATTATTTCGTGAAGCTGCTGTATTTTTCCTCTTGATGGAGGTAAGTGGTTTGGATTTTCATTTTGCTTCGATTTGCTTTAAACTCTTTAGGTAAAAGGGCACGCTAAGGAGGTATTCGAAATGAAAGCAGCATACGAGGATAAGGTTGTACTCATAACAGGCGCTGGGGCTGGTATTGGACGAGCGCTTGCACTAGCTTATGCGGAACAAGGAGCACTGCCTGTATTAGTGGATAAAAACGAAGAAGGACTGGAGCAGACTGGCTTGCTGCTGCAAGAGGCAGGTTATGATTCTTTATCTCTTTCTGCCGATATGAGCGAGCCTGATGCCATTATTAAAATGCTGCGTGATTTGGAAACAATTGTCGGGAGATTAGACATCGTCATAAACAACGCGGGGTTTGGCATATGGAAGTCGCCATACGACCTATCCATTGATGAATGGGATAGCGTTGTGAATACGAACCTGCGCGGGACGTTTGTCTGCTCGCGTGAGGCTGCCAAGTTGATGCGGACAACCGGCGGTGGAGCTATCGTAAACATTTCTTCTACGAGAGCAATGATGTCAGAACCGAATTCAGAAGCCTATGCGGCATCCAAAGGCGGGATCCTATCGCTAACCCACGCGATGGCGGTTTCGCTCGGCCCAGATCATATTACGGTTAACGCAATATGTCCAGGTTGGATCGAAACGGGTGATTACAGCAAGCTGCGCCCAGAGGATCATGAGCAGCATCCGTCTAAGCGGGTAGGCAAACCGGAKGATATTGCACGGGCATGCCTATATTTAACAGACCCTCAAAATGATTTTGTAACCGGAACCCACATCACAATTGATGGCGGTATGACTAGAAAAATGATTTATGAGGAGTAATTTGACGGGGGATGTAGAGCGAGTGTAATGGCATAAGGGCGGAGGTGTTGGGGCAGATCTCGTAGTGTGTCAGCGCCATATGGAGTATATTTGTTTAATAAAAAGAGGCAGTCTCAAAAGCAGTTTATCTGCTTTTGAGACTGCCATTGCTTTATTTAAAGCAGTGATTATCATAAAACAGCCTGACTATGAGGGAGCGAAAATAAGCCTATTTTCTAGATCATTTTTTACAAAGGTGCGAAGTCCATGCTTATGTGTGAAACCCCATCTTTAACTGTTACGCCTGCGCCCCTAGACTCCTCGATAAACAGCTGGATGCATCATTGGTGATCTAGACCAAGTGTAACCTGAAATGGAGCCATGAATAAATACTCCTCTCTAGAATGGTTTAGGCAGCTTCTGCGAGATGAGTATTTACTTCATGGCTTACTTTTTATGAAATCCTTCATATTACACAGGACTCCACTTC